>CALHAO010000219.1 GCA_937931765.1 uncultured Thiotrichaceae bacterium | reverse complement strand
ACTGCGTCTAATTCAATTCATGCCTCACTGCCTGCGCCGTTACCGGTTGCACCCTTATCAACTCGTCCGGTGCCGATGGCGACGACCTATACGCCAGGAAAATTTCCGACAGGACTTCGGGCGGGTAGCGATCTGATTTCGCCTCAGGATTTATTAGAAGTCACCGTGTTTAAGGTGCCTGATCTGACCCGTGAATTGCGGGTGGATAGCCGTGGACAGGTTACATTCCCATTAATTGGCTCAGTACGCGCACAGGGAATGAAGCCCTCTCAACTTGAACAGGTTATCGCTCAGAAGCTTGAGCAAACCTATATGAATAATCCGCAGGTGACGGTGGTGGTGAAAGAGTCTGTGCAAAACCGGGTGACAGTAGAAGGTGCAGTTAAAAAAGCCGGAATCTTCCCGGTTGCCGGTGATATGACTGTATTACAGGCTATTGCACTGGCTGGCGGACTGGAAGCTAATGCAGATGTGCACCGTGCGATTTTATTGCGCAAAAATGCACGTGGGCAGGTCAGTCAGCAACCTATTGATCTGGGTGCTATTCGTGAAGGCAGAATGCAGGATCTGGCTTTATTACAGGATGACCGCATTGTTGTGCAGGAAGGTACTTATAATCGCTTTACAGTCGATGGCACAGTTGCCAGCCCCGGTGTGTTCACTTTGAAGCCTGGTATGACATTTATGCAGGCCGTAGCGATGGCGGGCGGTATTACTGAGCTGGCAGATAAAGAACAGGCTAATTTATTCCGCCGTGATCGCAGTGGTGGCTTCCGTCGTTATGCGGTGAACCTGCAGGCCATTCGTGAAGGCCGTGCGCCTGATCCATTACTGGAACGTGATGACCGAATTGTAATGGTTGAATCCCGCACCAAAACCTTTCTGCGTGATGCCTCGAAGTTAGTGAGTCCTCTCAGCTTGTTTAAGTGAGGCAGCTAAAAAAGAAAGCGCTTATTCGTAGCGCTTTCCATTGGCTTCAATCCAGCCACCTTTGCGGCGTCCTTTAAGATCGCGATGTGTCCAATGAATAACACCACCCCGGTTATTCCAGGCGTACTCACCGTGTAAGGTGACCTTATCACCCTCAGATACCGGTGCGCGGGGTGCAATGTCGATATTGTGAGCGACTAATAAAGTAATATCAGAGGCCACTTTTACCAAAAATTTTTGGTGACGGCTGCCTTCATTATCATCTCTCAGGTTTTTAATGACCGTGCCCTGTACCGTAGTCCAGAATTTGGCATTGGTATCATCAGCCGCAGCCCGGATGCGTTTAATGACTGCATCCTGATTGGGTAACTGCGCATTTTGTGCGCTACTTACCGCTGATTGATTAGATGCACCATTATTATTTTGACCATTACCTTCACCCAGATATTGGTAGATAGCAGCAATAATCAGGACGGCGATAATGGCCAGGTTTTTTGTCGTCTTCATAGTAACTCGCATGAAAATTTTTACTTGCAAGCATGAAAGTCTGCGACTTCCACAGTAATCAGTTTTTAATAGTTTTGCGCATATAAGTTAAGATTTCATCACGTGCTTCTGCTACCACAGAGTCACGATCCAATGAGTCCAGTATTTGTTGTACTGCGAGCTTTGGCCCTGCATCACCCCATGACTTGCCATTGGCCAACCAGCGCTCAGCAACACTGCCAACCACCAGCGTGCTGTACCAGGCGATAGCGCCCTGAGTCGCAGCGGTTAACACTGTGGACAAGCCGCCAGAGGATAGTTTTAGCGCAGAAGACAGTAGGTGAATGGCCCAGGTGGTGCCCATGAGTAAAATCAGGTGGCCTAATATGGTGCGGATCAGTTCACCGGCTTCACTGGCTGACATGGGTAAGCCATAAAGCCGGGACAAGTGTACGATCATGCCTGCGTCGATGACTGCCGCTGCGATCAAATCAGCTATCGGAATAGGGTTCAACGCGACTGCCACACCTTTGCTGAGGCAGTACATACGGATGGTTTTTGCACCTAACTCACGTTTAACTTCTAAAATTCGCTGACCGACTTCATTGCTGAGGTTTCCGGCGAATAAAGATGCGTTCAATGCCGCCAGTGTTTTGCCTTCTGATTCAAGGATGTCCCACAGCCGGGTTTTCAGGGTAATAATGTCAGTGGGCCGTGAACGTGTGGTTTCACTTTCATTGCCATCTTCGTCGATGGTAATAATCACCTGATGTGAAGACTGTGCGGTGGTGAATACAATGTTTTCCGGGCTAATGATGCCTTGAGTGCGCTCACGGAGAATGGCCCGCAATTGACGTTGCTCTTTTTCAGTATACCGATCCGCCTTGTTAACTATCAGCAGAGTAGGGCGATGGCTCGTTGCGACGGTTTTCAGTGCATTGAACTCAATATCAGTCAGGTCGCTATCCACTACAAACAGCACAAGATCTGAGCGTTCGGCGACATCGTGTGCCATGCGCTCCCGCTCTTCGCCTTCAACTTCATTGATACCGGGGGTGTCAATCAGGAATAAACCACCATCTTCATATTGCTCCCAATTCCGAATGTCAGACTGCTTGGTCTCACCATGCAATACACTGATACTAAAGGCTTCTTTGCCCAACAAGGCATTTAATAGCGATGACTTACCCACGCTGACCCGGCCAAATACAGCGATGTGTATGTGGCCATGCTCAAGTTTATCGAGCATCCGCTGAACCTGTGAATAATCCTCATTTAACACATTCCGCACACTGTCAGGTATGCGTTTATCGTCTAAAAGCTGGCGGAGGCTTTCAGTCGCCAGCTTTAAATGAGAATCACCTGTTGCCGGTTTTTTTTCGCTGATGTGCTCTGGATCTTCTAACCCTTCAATACTTGCGTCTTTGTTGGCAATTTCTTTTGCATCAATATTTCTTACGTTTTCCTCTTTTTTAGGATCATTGATGGAACCAGGGATAGGGATGGTTTTCACCCACTCCGGCACGTGTTGTTGCATATTTTTCCAGAAATCCATTTCAGTAGGTGTCTTTGTGTCGTGTTTAATTATTTTTTCTTCGGTACTGGTCAACAACCAATCGGGTAAATGTTTTTGTACGGTCTTCCAGATTGCCACTTAACATCTCCCGAAAAGTCAGTGCTGCGGGTGCTGCTTTTAATTCGCCCCGTTTTTCCAGCGTATGAGCAACTGAATGCCCCAGTGCATCAAATATTAATCCGTAAGCGACAGCGTGTACCAATCCACCCGCGACGGTGCCTATGCCCGGAAAAGCTTTTAATCCGTTACCGGCAACAGCCAATAAGATAGGTATGCTTTTTTTGATCTGCCCCTGACTAAAATCGAGAAAATCATCAATATCAACCTGGCTCATCGGGCTGTCGTATAAAGTGCAAAGGTCTTTTACCATTTTAGTGCCCAGAACACCCTGAATGATAATGTCAGTGCCGGGACTGAGCGCCGCCATTGACCCCAGTATCGCATTACGCGTGGCTGTGCGGACAATTTTTTCTGCTTTATTGCGGCGGTAGGTTTCGCGGGACTCATCCAATTTGTGCTTCACCAACGTGAAGACACTGGCATCGCGTAATTGCTCAAGCCACTCTGTGTGGCCATCAATTTCTTGCTGAACTTGTTCGATCAATGCAGTTACATTCGGTTGGCGGGGACGTACTAGCGTTTCTTCGCGACCATCAGGATAAACCTTCAGTATTTCTTCATTGCCGCCTGATTGAATGAATACCACTTTGAACAGCGATTTTTTGCCTTTTTCTGTGGGCAGGCGTTCCTTAATGCGCTTGGTGAGTAGCTGACGTTCAGCCTCGGTGTATTGGTCACTTTTATTGAAAGCCAATAACATGGGTTTGCCAAAACTGAGTAGTTGCTGTACATCTTCATGTTGTGTTCGACTGAAATCAGAGTCCATGACATAGACTACCATCTGAGCGCGAACAGCCTCATCGCGTACCAGTTCGTCCAGCGATCCTTCTGCCTCGTTCCGCCCCGGAAGATCAGTCAACAGTAAGCGATCACCTGAAGCTGTTTGCCAGAGATATTCTTTGATTTCACGGGTAGAGCCACCACGCAGGCTGGTTTCAATGTCTGCCTCGGGCAGTAGGGCCTTAATAATAGAAGATTTTCCGGTGCTGACATCACCGAAAAAAGCGATATTAATCTGCCCGCTGTCTTTGCGGCTTTGTAGTTGCGCTAATTCCTCACGTAGCGGTGCTGCGTCCATGCCGGATTCTTCATATAAATCCAGCTCGCTGCGTAATTGTTCTTCATTGACTGGTTCTGATTTACCGGCATCACCGGGTTTGCTGCCACTGGTTAATAACCGATATACGAAGACACCACTGGCAATGATGATGGCAGCGATAATGCTGCTGTAGGTGTAGAACAACCATCCCGGCAGTTGTTGTAGTCTATCCCATACATCAAGAATGCTCTGAGTAGCAAAAAAAAGGAATAACAGGAACAACAAGGTCGCTACCATTACTCCGGCAGCCATCACCCAGCGTAGTTTGTTGGCAATTTTCATAAGGCCTTATACGTTTTTTTAACGAAAGGCGCAGTTTATCATTAAGCAACGAGCTAAATGTATTGAATTGCTAGGATCTGCGAAAAAAATAGGCTACCGTTTTTCAGTGCTTATCCATCAGACAAACAGTTCATTAAGGTAAGGGCTATCACCAGTGCCAGCGAAGTTCGCCAGATTTGGGAAAATATCAGCTAACATACTTTCATCTACGCCAAACCAACGGCACAAGGTGGCGTTGAGCTGATCCTGACTGGTGGAAGGAATAATGCGCCCCTTTTCTTTGTGGTCATCGTCACCGCCCAGGCGAATATCTGGCAATAAACCCAGCATTTGACCACCTTGTAAATTGCCCGGAGTCGATTGACCATCACCTCCCATTACGATGTGATGTCCACCCCATGCATGGTCAGTGCCATCGCCGTTGTTACTCATTGACCGGCCAAAGTCGGACATGGAGAAAGTGGTTACTTTGTTGGCATGTCCCAGCTCATCCATCGCTTTCTGGAATTTCCACAGGCCCATACTTAATTCGCGTAATAATAAGGGGTGCTTGCTCAACTGTGCTGAGTGAGTATCAAAGCCGCCCAAATCCACCATAAAGACTTGTCG
>CALHAO010000218.1 GCA_937931765.1 uncultured Thiotrichaceae bacterium | reverse complement strand
GGGTGCAGCAATGTCATTCAACTCACCATAATTTGCAAAGGGTGCACGCGCACCCTCTTTTGTAACACCGCTAACACTAATAACGCCGGTACAATTAGCAGGCGCAGAACCTTCAACATTGCGGTTTTCATTGCCTGCAGCTACCACAATACTGATGCCTTTTTTAGTCAATAGATTGACTGCATTTTGCTCAGTACGGGAGCAAGTCTCAAAGTTATCCGTGCCAATACTCAGGTTCAGTATCAACGCCGGGTTGTTATTCTCCGGAGCACCAGACACCTTCTCACCACCTGCCCATAACATGCCATCCACCTGGTCAGAGAGATAACCGCCCGCCTCAGACAAAATCCGCACAGCAGATAAACGGGTATTCCAGCCAACTCCGGCGACAAATTTACCATTATCAGGACGCGCTGCGATCAGACCACCCACAATAGTACCGTGCCAAGCACTGCCTTCAGCAGCAGATTTTGAAGCGCCAGGGTTAGACGGATCAGCATCACGTCCGTCACCGTCACCCGCCGGATCATCACCCACCATATCGTAACCCGACTTCGCCGCAGAACCACCGACCAGATTCGGTCGCAAATCTACATGGTTAGTAATGCCCTCATCCAGCACAGCCACTACAATATCAGCACTCCCCTTAGTCAAATCCCAGGCATTAAATACATTAGCCGCCCCGGCAAAATCTGCCGGAGACATCAGGTGCCACTGCTGGTTCACTTGCGGATCATTCGGCACAGTACTCATCAGGTAACGACGGTAATCCGGCTCAGCATAATCAATGTCAGGCTGATTCTTTAGCAACTGACTGGCATACATCTTTGCCTGTTCAACATCCATCGCATAAGGCAGACGCAGTACATGCGCACCCGTTGTGGCCGCCATCGCTCGCTTGTAACTCACCTGCAAACCAGTGGCATCCGAAACATAACGTTCCGCCGTTCTGGCCATAAACTGTGGGTCAGTCGCTTGACTTGATTTACTCATTTTTGACTGAACATCGCTATGATAGCGGATAATTAGCTGGTCAATCTGCCCGTTGGCTGCACTCGCAGACACTGAAATCACCGATGCAGCCAGCAAAAATCCGGCAGCACACAATTTCTTTAAAAGATTCAACCTATCCATGACACTCACTCCTGGATTCAACTGGGGGGTTGCAGAACTTAACGACGGCGACGTGGAAAATCCGGTTCGGCGTATTCCACATCATCCAATACAGATAAGGTATCAGTCAATGCCACGGCAGCTTCACGCTGCATAGCAGGCTCTACCTGTAAGACGTGCACGCCACCACTCATTGGGCGCACATAACTCAGCTTGACCTCAATATCATTCTCATCAGCTTCAGTTTCTTCATCTGGTACGACAGTAGACTCTAAAGCATTCTGTAGATAATCCAGGTATTCAGTACTCAACTCACCTTGTGCATTGGTACTAGCCTTATCTGTAGGCTTGAGAAGTATTCGGTGTATTTGATCTATTGGCTGCACATCGGCAGCTTGTGTATCGGACATAGCACATCCCTGACTGCTAAGAGGAATAAGCAGAAAACCACACAGCGCGAACAGGAAATAACCCGAAAGATACGATTTTTTATTTAGCATGGTGGCTCTCCATAAAAAAAGGCCACTCTGAAAACAGATAGTGGCCTTTTTAGTATAACTGGCTGTGCCTGAAAATAGCAGCAACCTTGGTTATCTCACTAAGGGCTGAAAGATGATCCACAGCCACAAGTCGTTGTCGCGTTCGGGTTGCGGATTACAAACTGTGCACCTTCTAAACCTTCGGTATAGTCAATTTCAGCACCGACCATGTATTGAAAGCTCATCGGGTCAATCAGTAGTTTCACGCCTTCTTTTTCCACAGCCGTGTCGCCATCACCTTCAGTTTCATCAAAGGTAAAGCCATACTGAAAACCGGAACAACCACCACCGGTAACAAAAACGCGCAACATCAACGCATCATTTTTTTCTTCTTCAATCAGGGTTTTTACCTTGAGTGCCGCAGCATCGGTAAATACCAGCGGTGAAGCTGTTTCCACTGTCATAACAAAGTCTCCAAAATATTTTTACACGCACTTATCATCATGCAGCAGAAATTACACTGCCTTTGAAACCAGGTCAATTACCAACGCTTTTGGTGTTGGTAATTAACCATCATCAAATCAACCTTCTGCTTTGGCTTCAGGCTGCTTTTGTTCAGCCGCAACCTGTGCAGCAGGCATAGTGTCACTCGGCTTCTGTCTTACCAGCTTACCATTGACCTCAGCGCCCACCGCCATTTCCAGCAGATTGTAATAAACATCACCACACACCCGGGATTTTTCGAACAATTCTACTTTACCGCTGGCGAATACGTCACCATCAATAGAACCATTCAGTACCATGCTTGGCACACGTACTTCTCCCTGAATCCGGCCATGCTCGTGCAGGATGAGGGTGGCCTGATCATTTTCAGCTGTAATATTGCCTTTAATCGTTCCTTCAACCAGCAAACCACCTGAAAACTGTAAATCACCATCAATGGTGGTGCCTTTACCAATTTGTGTATTAACGTTCACTGTTCCATTACTATTACGTGAACTCTGATCCTGAGCCGCTGCTGCTTTAGGCGCAGTGGCTACCGGTGCTGGACTGCCCGCTGCGGGTGGATTCGTTTTGGCACCTTTTCCAAACATGTGAAATTACTCCTCATTTGTGCTGGATTGATTAGCTAATTTAAAGGTATCCCAGTCATATTGCTTTTTTACTCTTTTACCCCCGCTTTTGGCGGCTGGTTTCAGTTCAACAATGACTTGTTCCGGGACAAAATATTCCGGCAACTCAATTTTGCCTTCTAATCCCTGATAATATTTCAAAGAAAATTGACTGGCCGCTTGTACTTCTTTTTCCTGGCCTGTTTTTACCATTATATCTGATAAGGTTAAAGTGACGTTTTTTGTATCCTGTCTGCCAGTGAGTTTCAAATCAAACTGACCGGAGGCCAATGAATCATCATCTCCACCCCGAATATTGGTCAGGATCAGATGATACTGATAGAAACGGTCATGCGCTAACTTTTTCCCGTCTTCATCAATCATCAGTTGTTGAATAGTCAGGTGCCGCACACTCAGACCACGTTCTGATGACTGAGGCGACAAAATTTCTTCGTATAACAACAAACGCTCACGTGATTCTGCCAGCGCAGTTTCTGCAGCACCCAACTGTTCGCGCAAGGCATCATTGGCCGTTTGCTGAATTTTCTCCGAGCGGCGGGCGCTGATAAACTGTGACTCCAGCCGGACAATCTCATCAGACTTTAATTTTAGCTGCTGCTCCTGGCCGTTGAGCTTACTGCCCAGCGAGATAACTTGTGCATTGTCTCCGGCATCAACGGGGGTCAGATAACCATTAAAGTAGAGCCAGATACCTAATCCGGCTTGCGCCAGAATAAACAGTAGAAAATACACCCAGCAATAACTACGTTTGTGGGCATCCTGCAGCTCTACATTACCGCGATGATCAAACCGATATTCCAGTGACATTAATAAAGTCTGATCAACACTATGGCAACATGCCGGGGGAATTCAGCCCGGTCTGCTCAGGCAAACCAAACATCAGGTTCATATTCTGCACAGCCTGTCCTGCCGCACCTTTTACCAGATTATCAATCACCGACAATACCACCAAACGTTTACCCTGTTGCGGATGATGAACCGCCATGCGGCAAATATTAGCGCCACGCACCGAACGGGTTTCGGGATGCGCTCCGGCAGGCATGACATCGACAAACGGCTCATCTTGATAGCGCTGTTCATATATAGCTTGTAAATCCGTACCGCCTGGCAATTCACCCTTGATCAGGTTTGAATATAAGGTCGCGTGAATACCCCGAATCAGCGGCAATAAATGCGGCACAAACGTCAGATCCAACGATTGACCCGCTACTAAGGATAAGGTCTGCGCTATTTCAGGTTGGTGGCGATGGCCCTGTACACCGTAGGCTTTAAAGCTATCACCAGCTTCACATAATAATGTACCGACATTAGCTTGCCGCCCGGCACCACTGGCACCTGACTTGGTATCCGCAATAATACTTTCCGGGTCAATTAGGCCATTTTCTAATAGTGGCAATAGTCCCAGCGTAACGGCGGTTGGATAACAGCCCGGATTAGCTACCAATCGGGCACTTTTAACCTGCTCACGATTCAGTTCCGGCAATCCATAAACCGCTTCTGCGACTAAATCAGGGCAAGCATGCTCCATGCCATACCACTGACTCCAGACATCGATATTCTTAATACGGAAATCGGCAGCCAGATCAATCACCTTAGTTCCGGCATCCAGCAACTGCGGAACACCTTTCATTGCCACACCGTTGGGCGTTGCATAAAAAACCAGATCACAATCAGCCAATTGCTCAGGTTCCGGCGCTGAAAATTCAAGATCCAGAAAACCGCGCAGATTAGGGAACATAGCATCCACGCGGGAGCCAGCATTAGCTCGCGAAGTTACCTGAGCGACCTCAACATCTGGATGACTTACCAACAACCGGAGTAATTCAACACCGGTGTAACCCGTCGCACCCACAACAGCAACCTTTTTCACAGTACTTGTATTTCCCTTATGCACACGAAAGCAATGTATAATACGCCTTATTAATGGATACACAAAATTTTACTCATGAAACTAGATATTAAAGCTTTATTAGCGATGGCGGTGGTTGCCGGGGCGTTGGCCTTTTTCTTTTTAGCACCGACCGATGGTTTACAAGCGGCACCTACACCAAAAATGACAACGGTTGATGGTGATGCGATTGATCCGGACAAGTTATCAGGCAAACCTTACATGGTGGTATTTTGGGCGACAGATTGTCCGGGATGCATCAAAGAAATCCCGCACCTGAATGAGCTGTACAGCGAGTTTGGCAAAGATGGCTTCGAGGTGATTGCTATTGCCATGCCGCACGATCAGATAGACCAGATTAACACTATGCGCTCGCAAAAAGGCATGAGCTATAAGATCGTCTTTGATGAAGACGGTACGCTAGCCAAAGCCTATGGCGGTGTCTCACTGACCCCGACCAACATGCTGATTTCACCGGATGGTAAGATCGCACTGAACAAGGTAGGCACATTTGACCCGGCTGGCATGCGTCAATTAATTGTCGATATGCTGAAAGGTTAGCTCTGTGTATATTTGGATCAAAGCGCTGCATGTCATCTTCATGGTGACCTGGTTTGCCGGACTGTTTTATTTACCCCGACTCTATGTTTATCATGCGATGCCCGAACATAAATCAAGTTTTGAACTGTTCAAGGTAATGGAACGACGCTTATATATAATGATGACCCTTGGTATGGGGCTAACTCTGCTATTCGGTGTCATTATGCTGCTGCAGGGTAATGGCATCTTATTGAAAAGCGGCTGGTTTCATGCAAAACTATTATTTTTGGCACTCTTGTTTGCTTACCATTACGCCTGTTACAAAATCATGCTGCAGTTTCGTCATGATAAGAATACCCGCGAACACAAGTGGTATCGCTGGTTTAATGAAGCACCCAGCTTGCTACTGATTCTGATTGTCATTTTGGCGATTGTTAAGCCATTTTGATTATCAAAAGAATGGCATAATAGGTAAACAGCATGTAGTAAATAACGCTTGTCTGCTTGCTGATGATAGAGATCGCTTGTCATACCCCTGAATGACGAGCGATTGCAACATAAGCACGATATAAGGATACAGTTTGAGCATGCAACGTTCAGCCCTCCCCTCACGCCAACGTGGCATCGCCTTTTGGCACATATTACTGTTGGTTGTTATCGCCGTTGGTCTTGCCGTGTGCGCTAAAACCCAAAGCATTCCCTATCTCCAGCGCCCCTTGAGCGACATCAAAATACCAACGATACCCCAGCTTAATTTCCAAAACGATGTCCCCGCCGTCAGGCCTGCCCGCCCTGCTGAAACCTATTATTCCTATAATGACGAAAAGCGTAATAATACTTCAGATGATAATGTCGAGTGGCTGCTCACCAGTAACAATACCCAACAGGTAAAAGCGCCACCCAACGGCTCATCGTATGAACTTCAGTACCCTAGAAATTTAGCGAGTGGCTTTTATACTGTACAAGTATTGTCCGGCTACAACTCAAAAAGCGCTTACACACTGCGCGATGCCCTGAGAAATGAAGGGTATAAGGCTTACATTCATCAGGAAACTGATAAGCAAGGCATCCTATTTAAAGTGCGGGTCGGGCAATATAAAAACCGTGCTGATGCTTTCGCCATGAACACTAAACTACGCCTTAGCTATCCAAAAAGCATTAAAGGCAGCTTCGTTTTGCTACGTCAGTAACACATTCGACGCCATCGCTTCACTTTTACCCTCTATCCCCAGAGTAGGACTGTACTTCTGTTCCTGATCGGATACAGTAAATAACATTTTGAAACTACCTTTCAACGTGTGTCCGGAGGAATATCCCCATGGCAAGGCAAACTGATTTTATCGCACCATCCATCCTGTCTGCAGATTTCGCAAAACTAGGCGAAGAAGTTGATAACGTACTAGCGGCTGGCGCGGACATTGTCCATTTCGATGTTATGGATAATCACTACGTTCCGAATCTGACCATTGGCCCGTTAGTGTGTGAAGCATTGCGCAAACACGGTGTCACCGCGCCCATTGATGTACATCTAATGGTAAAGCCGGTTGATCGCATTATTCCTGACTTTGCCGCCGCCGGAGCCAGTTTCATTACCTTCCACCCCGAAGCTTCCGAGCATGTCGACCGCACCCTGCAACTCATCCGTAATGAAGGCTGCAAAGCGGGCTTGGTGTTTAATCCCGCCACACCTTTATCTGTGCTGGAATACGTGATGGACAAAGTGGATATGATTCTGCTGATGTCAGTTAATCCGGGGTTTGGTGGCCAAAGTTTTATTCCGGGCACCTTAGATAAACTGCGTCAGGCACGTAAAATGATCGATGACTCCGGTTTAGATATTCGCCTGGAAGTCGACGGCGGCGTTAAAGTAGATAATATCCGCGCCATCAAAGAAGCCGGGGCGGACGCCTTTGTCGCCGGTTCTGGTATTTTTGGCCATCCTGGTGATAATGACGCCAATCGTTATGACACCATTTGCAAAGCCTTCCGCGAACAGTTGGACGGTGCCAATGTCTGAGCGAAGCATTTTCACACCGGAAATGGTGCTGATTGATGTAGATGGCACGCTGGTGGATAGCGTGCCGGATCTGGCTTATTGCGTCGATGAAACCATGAAACAATGTGGGCTACCGGTGCGTGGTGAAGCAGCGGTGCGTGAATGGGTGGGTAATGGCGCACCACGCCTGGTTGAACGTGCCTTAAGCAATGACCTCAATGGCCATCCTGAGCCTGAACTGTTTGAACGCACCATGCCGATATTCATGGGCTTGTATGCGGAAAACACCTCCAAACGCAGTTGTTTGTATGACGGTGTTATCGCAGGCCTGGATCACCTAGCTTCGGTTAAAGGCTTGAAAGTCGGCTGCGTTACTAATAAACCCGCGCAGTTCACCCACCCTTTGCTGCAAGACATGGGTATTTTTGATCGTTTTGAGATTATCGTTAGCGGCGATACACTGGCAGAAAAGAAGCCACATCCCCTGCCCTTACTGCATGCTGCAGAGCAATTGGGGGTGTCACCAGAACATGCGCTGATGTTGGGTGATTCAAAATCAGATGTAAAAGCTGCCCGTGCCGCAGGTTTTAAGATTATCTGTATGAGTTATGGGTATAATCATGGCGAAGATATACGCAACTATCATCCGGATGCTGTGATTGACTCAATGTCAGCATTAACTGACTTAATT
>CALHAO010000217.1 GCA_937931765.1 uncultured Thiotrichaceae bacterium | reverse complement strand
AATGTACCCGTTTTCAAACGACTACGCCCTGCCTGCTCAGTTTTACGAAACCGTCTTGCCAACGTGCCGTCCTCACCCAACAAAGGTAGAGAATTAAGCATTTCCGGCATATAAGGCTCGTGCCAGATTTTCTGCAACAATCCACCCAACTGAGACGCACTAATTCGAGCCTCCCGTGACAAACCCGAACCATTATCAATCACAACACCTGCCGTTGAAATACCCTGATCCTGCAATACATCCATCACCGCCAACCGGCCCTTTTCCAGCGTCCCCGGCGCACCATACTGCTTCGCTCCCAAGCTCAGCAGCATCTGGCGGGTCATCACATTGTTACTCCATTTATTAATCAACCGCACCTGCTCAGCCAAAGGTCTTGAAGTATGTATATGAAAACGCCGATCACCACTGCGCCGCACCTGCCCTGACTGAAAGCCACCACCGATATGCCCACCCAAACTACTCCAGGCTGACTTAAACGCATCAAAGACATGCTGCCCCGACGATGAAACAAGCCGCTGTACTTGCCGCTGACCACAACCATCCGCAAATTTTCCACGAATCAATATACGATTATCTTTGCGCGGCAAAATCACTGGTTTAGCATGCTCACCGCGACACCGCCCCTTAATCAACTGTAGCTGATTATCAATAGTCAGTTCACTTAAAGGCGGTAGCGTCATAATTTTAACACTATCTGAAGCCGTATCAGGCGACAGCACAAATCGGGTGGCTTGAAAATTAAACATCAGCGCTGAAGGCTGGGCATTATAAACGCGGGTAGGCTGATTATCGAAGGCTCCACGATCAACCTCAGGCACATCAAAAAAACTGTCATCGACGATAATGTCACCGGTAATTTCACGGATGCCTTTAGTACGAAGCGCATGCACAAACTGCCAGAATGTTTCATAAACCAGAAAAGGGTCACCATAACCCTTGAGGATCAAATCACCCTGCAACACATCGCCTTCCAGCTCACCTCTCAGCCACGCTTCCGTATCCCAACTCCATGATGGCCCTAATACTTTGAGCGCACTCCACGTTGTGAGTATCTTCATAGTTGAAGCAGGGTTGCGCAGCTCATCAGCCTGGTAACTCAACAAGGGAGCAGAAGCATTAACATCCCGCACAAAAATACTGACCCCCTCAGGATCAATCTTTTTCTTCTTGATGTATTTGTGCAATTCCTCAGGCAATTCCTGCGTTTCCTGTTCACGCACAATCATTTCCTGTGCAGCCACAGGCTTTGTCACAGGTGCGACTTCAGTTTCCTTAGTTTCTGCCGCCCCAGAGCAAACAGGGAACATTAATACAACAAGCAATGAAATCAGGACACGATAAGTAATCATTTTTATAACTATTAAAGCCCATAATCGTTAACAAACCTTCGACAACCCTTTACGATTATCGGTCAATCATCCTGATTGACTAATTCAAGCACCATCACTTTATCTGCCTGGCACACCCAACGCACATCAAAATCATATAAGCGCATACCGTACTGATGCTCATCCTCCTGCGCTTGTCGGTAAGCCGGTCGCGGATCTTGCTGCAAAATCTGAGTCAGCAACAAACGGACATCCACCGACCATTTATCAGATTTCAATATACATTGTTTTTCAGCTAAAGCCGAAAACTCAACGTATTGCTGCGGCTCTGGTGCTCCCGGAGCAAAACCACCTGAGGCTGCCTCCACATGGTCGGCATAAGGCAAATAAGGCTTAATATCCAACACTGGCGTGCCATCTAACAAATCCAGGCCGGATACAAATAGCACTATACCAGAAACTGTATGCTGAATAGCTTCAAGCCTCACCACAGAAAGCCCAAGTGGATTAGGCCGGAACATAGATCGGGTCGCAAACACTCCCAAGCGCTGATTACCACCCAACCGGGGCGGCCTGACCGTAGGCTTCCACAAAACATTCGCCGTGGCATGAAACTGAAACACCAGCCATAAATGCGAAAAAGACTCCAACCCCCGGACAATATCCGGCTGAGAGAACTCAGGTAACAGCGTTATCTCACCACGTGCTTCAGTCACCAGCCCAGGCTGACGCGGAATACCAAACTTTTCCCGGTAACAGGAATGAGCATAGGCAACAGGCTTCATCAGAACATCAGACATATAATTACCCCAGACACGACAATGCCCACATAAATGCGGGCATTGTTAAATATTTACGACTTAGTATGAGCTAATTACTCGGATTCAGCCATCAGCTTTTCATATTTCAACTGCAACTGCTCCGGGTTTTCCACATGATCCGGATCACCCGGAATACAGTCAACCGGACACACAGCTACACACTGCGGCTCATCAAAATGCCCGACACACTCTGTGCAACGCATCGGGTCAATTTCGTAAATCTCATCACCCGGCGCAATTGCATTATTCGGGCATTCCGGCTCACATACATCACAATTGATGCACTCGTCAGTTATCAACAATGCCATCGCATCAGACTCCTAGATAAATTAAGTGGCGCAATTCTATCAAGCCTATGCAACTAAGCAAATAGAGTGGATTAGTTAACGGTGATTAACAGCGCAAAAATTAACGCTGTACCAGCTCATGGGTCGGCATTTCCGCAATTTTCTCCTGCAAAGCCTTCAGTACCCGCGCTGAGACAAATCTCGAAACATCACCATCCAGTTTCGCCACCTCTTTCACCAAAGTGGATGAAACAAAAGAAAAACTCTCACCCGGCATCAAAAATACAGACTCAACGTCAGGTGCCAGCGTACGGTTCATGCTTGCTAACTGAAACTCAAACTCGAAATCAGACACCGCTCGCATACCCCTTATCAGGATAGTGGCATCATGCTCGCGCGCGAAATCAACCAATAAACCACTGAAGCCAATGACTTCAACCGTTTCGTCAAAACCATTCTCCAGCAATGTCCGCTGAATTAAATCAACACGTTCTTCCAAAGAGAATAAAGGTTTCTTTTTCGGATTGGCGGCCACTCCGACTACAATATGCCCCCACAACCGCCTCGCTCTCACGATCAAGTCCAGGTGACCATTAGTTAACGGATCGAAAGTACCGGGGTATACCGCTGTCAGTGCCATATTATTCGCCATAGTGTAAAATTTTAAAGTAAAACGACTTCAGGAACTATGCCTGAAAATCGCTTTCACCTTGATCAGATACAACCTTTTTACCACTTTCTTGTGCAGTGCACAATACCCAGGGCGGCATTGATGGGATTAAACAGTTGTCAGGAAGATAATTGCCTGCGACGACTTGGCCGGAGCACACCACCGGCATAATCGAAACGCTGTACCTTGGTAGCTTCTGCATCAGGCTTATACTGATCAACCCTAAAGGAGCTACCGCCCCGCAACATGACAATATTATTATCTTGCATTTTTAACTGAAGATTAGCCCCTCTGACAGTACTGACGATATCACCCTCAAAAATCGGATCACCCCGCTTAAGGATTCGCCTCGGCTCTCCGGCCCCTGTAGCTGTCACTTTGCCCCGCTTAGACAACACAGCCCCAATCTTATCCATACTGACAATTTGCTCTTGTTCCATAATCAAACTCCTTTTGTTAATGGATTAATCCACCCTAAGCATAGGACACTCACCAAAACTTCACGAATGACATTAGAAGAACAGGCAAAAAAAGACCACAAAAGGTTCATATCTACTGGATTGGGCCTAATTTTAAACGGACTGACACAGAAATATCAGTTGAAATCTGCCATAATAATTAACCTAACAAGGAAAATTTGAGTGAGGAAACCCTGTCATGTTACGCGAAATCCCCCTGTTCCACGACCTGCCTGATGAACAAGTTGACTTTCTTATTAGCCTGACCCATAAGTTCACCTACCCACGCAATAGCATTCTTTTGACGCAAGGCGAACTAAGCAACTCGTTATTTATTGTTGTATCAGGACGCCTAAAAGTTTTTGCCAATGGTGCAGAAGGCCGTCAGACACTGCTCGCTTTTCTTGGCACCGGTGATTTTGTTGGCGAACTCAGCCTGCTGGATGACGGCCCACGCTCAGCCAGTGTAATGGCTGTCGAAGAAACAAAAACACTGCTGATCACACAGGAGGCCTTCCTGCGTTTTATTGATGCTTACCCGGAAAACCTACTCCCGATGTTACGTATTATGGCCAGTCGGTTGCGTGCATTAGATGAAACGGTCTGTTCCCTCTCAACACTGGATGTTTACGGACGAGTTGCCCGTATATTGCTGCAGGAAGCGGTCGTAGAAGACGAGCAACAGATTATTCCACGCATGACACATCAGGACATTGCGGAAATGGCCGGCTCATCCAGAGAAATGGTAAGCCGGATTATGAAAGATCTACGCCAGGGTGGCTATATCAGCATTGACAGCAAAAAACGCATTTTACTGGAGAAGAAACTTCCCGCCCGCTGGTAAGCAGCAGGTAATTACCCCAGCGGCAGTAGCTGCTCACCACGCATCAGATCATCAATCGTTTCCCGTGCACGAACGACATGCATCTGATCACCATCTATCATAATTTCCGGCACACGTGGGCGTGAATTATAGTTAGACGACATAGTAAAACCATAAGCACCGGAAGAACGTACGGCCAGCAAATCGCCCGCGACAATATTCAACTCCCGCTCTTTACCCAAAAAATCACCGGTTTCACAGATTGGCCCAACAACATCGTAAAACTTGCCCTCACCTTTACGTGGCTGCACCGGAATAATGGCCTGCCATGCTGAATACAGTGACGGGCGCAGCAAATCATTCATCGCCGCATCAACTACCGCAAAGTTTTTGTGATCCGCATGCTTCAGATATTCAACACCCGTCACCAGAATACCGGCATTAGCAGCAATCGCACGCCCTGGCTCCACCAGAATTTCATATTTACGCAGACGCTCATCGACGAATAATTTCTGCATATATTCAGCAGGCTGCGGTGGATTGTCATCTTTATAATTAACACCCAAACCACCACCAATATCCAAATGATGGATAGGCACACCTTGTGCTTCTAACTTTTCGGCCAGATTCAGCAAGCGATCCAAGGCATCGATAAAAGGCGTTAGCGTCAGCAATTGCGAACCAATGTGGCAATCGATGCCCTGCACAGCGATATTCGGCATTTTAGACGCACGCAAAAAGGCTGCTTCAGCAACATCGACTTCCACACCAAATTTATTTTCTTTCAGGCCGGTAGAAATATAAGGGTGGGTCTGCGCATCCACATCCGGATTAACCCGCAATGACATCGGCGCAATCTTACCCATTTCAGCGGCAATGTCCTGCAGACGATCCAACTCAGCCTCGGACTCAACGTTAAAACAACGAATCCCGATTTCCAGCGCATAACGAATCTCATCCGCCTTTTTACCAACACCGGAAAACACTACCTTCTTCGGGTCACCACCCGCCCGCAAGACACGCTCCAGCTCACCTCTGGACACAATATCAAAGCCGGAACCCAAACGTGCAAACAGATTCAGCAAGGCGATATTAGAGTTCGCTTTCATTGCGTAACAAACCAGGTGCGCCTGGTCGCCGATAGCATCATTGAATGCATGCCAATGCCGCTCCAGCGTGGCACGCGAATACACATAACACGGCGTATCATGTTCACGTGCAATATCTGCGACTTTCACATCTTCGGCATACAATTCGCCGTCACGATAATTAAAATGATCCATTATTCAAGCTGCTCCCGCTTTTCTTTGTTATCCGGCAATTCCAGTGGCCCTTTAAAGCCACACCCGGCCAATAGACTAATCACCAACATCACACCTAATACTTTCAGACTCATATCAGCCAACCCTACCCGATTCAACGACGCACAAACCATCGTACCGCTTAATCAACAAACCGCATGGAAAGATCAACCGCTCTGATGTGTTTCGTAATCTCACCAATAGAAATATAATCCACACCCGTTTCCGCGATACCCGCCACCGTCTGTTTATTCACACCACCTGAAGCCTCCAGCGGAATGCGACCATTATTCAGCCTCACCGCTTCACGCATAACATCCAATGCAAATTCATCCAGCATGATAATATCGGCCTGTGCTGCGCTGGCCTGCTGAAACTCATCCAATGTTTCTGTTTCAACTTCGACCTTAATACCTGGATGTAACTGACGTGCTTTTTCTACCGCCGCAGCGATTGAACCCGCAGCCATAATGTGATTTTCCTTGATCAATACGCGATCATACAGACCAATACGATGATTCGCACCCCCGCCACACAAAACGGCGTACTTCTGTGCTGTGCGTAATCCGGGCAATGTCTTGCGGGTATCAAGGATTTTACACTGGGTGTGTTTTATCAGCTCAACGTAAGCATGGGTTGCTGTTGCAGTCGCTGAAAGTGTCTGGACAAAATTCAGCGCCACTCTTTCTGCTGTCAGCAGACCCCGCGCAGGGCCACGCAAGGTACACAACACGGCATCTGCCTCAACCTGATCACCATCGCGGTGCTGCCAATCGATAGTAATACGCTCATCTACTTGACGAAATGTTTCATCCGCCCAGGCGACACCGCACAGAATGGCTTTTTCACGGGAAATAATACGTGCTTCAGAAAAGGTATCAGCACCAATCAATGAGGCCGTCACATCACCGCTGCCAATATCCTCAGCCAGCGCCAGCAACACCATTGGTGGAAGAGTTTTTGAAAGATACTCAGGAAGATTCATAAAATTTTGCTACAGCCTAAAAAGAGAAACGGGAGACAGCATACACCATCTCCCGTTTCAGCAAGCCCAGACTCCTGATAATCTGGTCTTTTAGCGCTATTTTTTTGCATCTAGCACTGACATTATTCAATCAGCGTCAGATTCCGGATCGGCTAAATCCGGGTAATACCCATCATTTTAAGGATGGATTTTTCATAAAATGGTTCCGAGCTACCTTTTTTCATCTTACGGATGAAGTACTTCTCAAAGGCAATTTTAGCCATGTGTACCCACTTACCTTTTTTGAACCATGCCACATTACGTGGCGGTAGTTGAGGTAGTGCTACAAACGCTGCGCCAGTATCACCAAAGTCCGCGAGACAGATCGTATTCCATGTCCCTGTGGTGTGTGGCTCCTTGCCTGCTAACTCGTCTGCTATATTATGTACAGCAGAAGTCACCATGGTTTCAATCATATAACCGGTCTTCGGTGCTCCTGTGGGGACAGGCGTCACTTCGACAGGTGGAATGGCGATACAAACACCGGCGGAATATATATTTTTGTAAGTCGGATTTCGATGCAATTCATCAACAAATACAAAGCCACGCGGATTACACAAACCCTCCACCTCAGCCACCGCATCCACGCCTTTAAACGCGGGCAGCATCATCGCCAAATCGAAGTTAATCTCATGACTCTTCTTAACGTCACCGTCTTCAGTGTATTCATCAACAAACATTTTGCCTTCTTCTACCTTGGTAGTTTTGGCATTAATCACCCAATCGATATGATGGTTACGCAGCTCGCTCTCCAGCATACCTTTTGAATCACCCACACCACCAAGCCCTAAATGACCAATGTAAGGCTCAGAAGAAACATAGGTCATCTTAAACTTGTGACGCATCTTACGTTTACGCAGATCGGCATCCACAATGAACGCAAACTCATACGCAGGGCCAAAGCAACTGGCAAATGGCATCGCACCAATAACAATATGGCCCTCGCCTTTCTCCAGCAGCTTTTGGTACTCTCCCCAGATCATTTCAGCATGATCCACCGTGCAAATAGAATGCGTGTGACCACCGTGCGGGCCAGCACCTTCAACTTCCTCGAAAAACAACTTCGGGCCGGTAGAAATCATCAGGTAATCGTAACTCACCGTCTCGCCGTTTTCCAACTCCAGCTTCGAATTTTCTGCATCTACTTTATCGCACCGGCTGGCAATAAACTTAATATTCTTTCTACTCAGGTATTTTTCCATCGGAAAAGTAATATCAGCACGTTTGCGCCATCCGACTGCCAGCCAAGGATTGGAAGGCACGAACTGGAAGTAATCACGTTCATTAATAACCGTGATCTCATGCTCGTCA
>CALHAO010000216.1 GCA_937931765.1 uncultured Thiotrichaceae bacterium | reverse complement strand
TAATGCATCATAGAAAAATTGGCGATATAACTGATGCCAGAAATGGTAGCTCTCTGAGATGGAGCCATCCGGCCACTGCTGTGAACCATCCGGAATCAACCATTGTTCATACAACAGCTTACTTTCACAGATCTCTTCAATGTCCAGTACATCTTTTTGCAAAACTGCCGCCAGGCTTTCCGTAGAAAACTCAGCATTCGATACACTGGCGGCTTCCAACAATTGCCGGTCATCACGGTCAAGTCCTGCGGTTTTCAGCGTTAGTAAATGTTGCAGACCGCCGGAAATCCCCTGCTCAATAATCTGCGGAGTAACCTCCGGGACATCAACATCATCCGCGCCCGTAACTAATATTCCACTCTGCTGAAGGTGCTCCAGGGTTGTATATAATAGTAACGGACTGCCTTCCGTATAACGGTAGAACAAGTCGGTATATTCATCAGTTTGCAAGGCTTCAGGTAAACGTTGCTGCAACCAAACACTCACCTCATCCCGTGTCAGCGCCGGTAAAATAATAGACTGGCATTGCTGATGCAGGCTCAACTGACTATAAACCGACTTAAAAGCAGAACCATCCTGGCGTAGCTCGGATGATCTGAAACTTCCCAGTAACATAAAGCGGCTAAAGTTGCGCCGCTGCGCTAAAGAGACCATCAGATTAAGGCTGGCCACATCACACCAATGCAGGTCTTCGATGCATAATAATAACGGTGTGCTCTGCGTCAACGCCTCGATAAAATCAACAAATTCCCGCAACATGCGCTGCGTGGTGACACCGAATAGCTCCTGCTTTAATACGTCTTTGTCTTCGGCCTGAATTAAAGAAGGTATCTGGAAAAACCAGCTTGGTGCGTATTGGCGTAAACTCTTTTTCACCTCAGCTTGTTGCGGGCCGTTTAATAACACACCCAGCGCATCCAGAATCGGTAAATAAGGCTCACTGCTGCCATGTTGATCAAAACAGCCGGTGGTGGCAATCAGGTAATCTGTATTATCGGTAAACTGCTGCTCCAGCCAATGATTAATCAGCGCAGTTTTACCAAGACCGGCCTCACCTTGCATAAAGACTAATTGTTTCTGGCCGTCCTTTGCAGCATCCCAGGCAGCGTTTAGTTGCTGTAGACAATCATTCCGCCCCACCAGAAAACTGGCGTTCCGGGGTATTGCCTGTGACACCTGTGTAGCAACAGTAGGTTGTGACATTTCACCAATGAAGCGATAACCACGGCGGTGTACCGTTTCGATATAAGTTGGCTGTTTCGGATGATCATCCAGCGCTTTACGTAGCTCACCCACAGCCACTTTTAGCACGGCATCTGTGACAAAAACCTTAGGCCAGACAGCGCTCAGCAAATCATCTTTACTGACTAACTGCTGACGGTGCTGGTAGAGATAATCCAATACCGCAAATGCCTTGGGTGACACCTGAGCACGCTCACCCTCGATGAGCAGCGTTTGATTAACCGGGTCGAATAATATAGTTTTCGGCATGGGTGACTCCTTGGCATTCTATTTTAGTTTTGAGGCCCAGATAGCAATGCGGTGTTTCATGGTCAGCAGAGAAATCTGATCCTGGGGCAGCGGTTGGATGACCTTATCGTGCACCAATAAGCGGTAGATATATTCGATTTTATCAGCCGCTGAGTCGGTGGGTTCAAACTCGACAACTCCCCTTGCCTCACCATACTTCATACCTTCAGCAATGGCCTTCTTTACCAGCTCTTTTTCATTCTTCAATTTTTTCATAAGTTGCTTAGCCTTATCATTTTTGTTCTTATCAGTATGCCGTTAGTGACGGGACAATAGCAACTCGATGATTCAGTGCGACAGCGGTTATTGATGATAGAATTTAAAGTATAAACAGCTCATAAATATTCAGGTAAGCGACAGAAATAAATATGTACTATATTTCATCAATTCGTTCTATAAAAATTATGATACGAATAAATCGAATAAATTATACAAAAACCTAGTAATTGAGCTAAATTAATAATAATAAATGTAAGGCAACAACAGTGAAACAACAGGAGAGGAAAATCCGCTATGAGTGACCCTCAGGATACTACAACCGTTCAACATGAAACGGATCATGAAGATGAAATTAATGAAGCACAACCATTCGACCCCAAAGACTACCCAATCCGTATCCATGATCCGGAAATTGAGCGGGTCGTTGGTATGAGTTACGACTAACACAGCGGGTTGAAAAACGGAAGAAACCATCTCAACCCGTGCGGCACCAACAATCAGCCAGGTGGTCGTCAACCATGCCGACCGCCTGCATAAAGGCATACATAATCGTGGAACCCACAAAGGTCATGCCACGCTTTTTCAGGTCTTTTGATAAAACATCGCTGACCGGGGTCGTTGCCGGAACGTCTTTAAATTCCGCCCGTTGATTAATAACAGGCTGGCCGTCAACAAACTGCCACAAATAACTATCGAAGCTGCCAAACTCCTGTTGTATTTTTAAAAAAATAATCGCATTTTTACGTGCTGAAAATACCTTTAAACGATTCCGCACGATTGCCGGATTTAATAAACACGCCTCCAATTCCTCATCCGTCATTGCTGCGACTTTTACCGGATCAAACTGATGGAAAACGGCTTGATAACCTGCACGCTTTTTCAGAATAGTTTCCCAACTTAGTCCTGCTTGCGCACCTTCCAGAATCAACATCTCAAATAAATGCTGGTCGTCATGCTCCGGCTTGCCCCATTGCTCATCATGGTATTTGGCATAAAATTCCTTACCAGCCTCACCACCAAAACAACGTTTTTTCCCATCCTCACTGACCTGCAGCATGACAACTCCCTAGTTCGATTGATTCATTATTTCAACAAATCAATCATAAATTGTGGCAACGCCATGCTGCCACGATGAATAGCTGCATTATAATATTGTGTTGGAAAATCTAAACTTTCAGCAGTCTGTTCACGCTCAAACATTACTTCACCCTGCTTTGCAGCAATGCTGCAACTCCACCACCCTGTCGGATAACTCACCAGTGGAAACTGATGTAACTGGATATGCGTAAATCCGGCACTGCGCATCGTGTCGTGCATTGGCTTGATAATTTTCTCAGCGTGTACCAGCGGCGACTCACTTTGCTGCACCAACAAGCCGTCTTCCCCCAGTGCTCGCCAACAACTCTGGAAAAATGCCTCACTGTACAAAACGGCTCCCGGCCCGACCGGATCGGTGCTATCAACAATCAGCACATCCAACGAACCCGGCTCGGCATCCTGTATCCACTTAATACCGTCTTCAAAAGCCAGCGTGGCACGCGGATCATTATTCGACTCACACAGCTCCGGAAAATACTGCTCACTCACCCGTGTGACCCGCTCATCAATATCAATCTGAATTGCCGCTTCGACTTCGGGGTGACGTAACACCTCTTTCAAAGTACCGCAATCACCACCACCAATAATGCAAACCCGCTTTGGTGACGGATGACTGAACAGCACCGGATGCGCCATCATTTCGTGGTAAACAAAGTTGTCGCGACTGGTGACCATAGTACAGCCGTCTAAAGTCATTAATTTACCGAAGGTTTTGGTATCAAATACTTCCAACTTCTGGAAAGGTGTTTGTTCAGAATAAACACAGGCAGCTTCAGTCAACTCAAGACCAAAGATGGTACCCGCATCCGATAATTCGGTGAACCAGTTAGGGGTTGCATTCATAGGATGTTAGCTCAATTTCGGTGCAAAAAAGCCTATGATGCCCATAAACCACTTGTTTTCCAACAGCAACTTCATCTAAAGTTAGTGGGCAAAATTATTAAAATAACCACTGATAAGGAGATTTATCATATGAGCGTAGCTAAAGTTACCGAGATCACATCGTCTTCTAAAAAAAGTTTTGACGACGCAATCAAGAAAGGCATTGAACGTGCCAGCAAAACCGTGCAAAACATTGAAAGTGCATGGGTTGCCGATCAATCTGTACGTGTAAAAGACGGCGAAGTCACTGGATACGACGTAAGACTAAAACTTACATTTGTACTTAAATAAGCCTGAATAAACTTATAAAAATAGTTGGCTTTACAGTATAGCCAACTATTTTAAGGCTCACCTGCATCGGCTGTTAACAAGCCTCGCGCCTGTTCATAGCTTAGCCCTTTAATCCCCGACAACTGCATCGAACGACCTAACGAACCGGCCATTGCTGAAGCAAACACCCGCTGATAAAAAGGCAATGACTCCTGAAAGACCGGCAACAAGTCATCCACACTGTCCGCCCCCTGAAGCTCTTCACCAAACAGGCGACGGCGTTCCGCAATATAAGCCATAAACTCAGCATCGTTCACCGCCTCATCACTCAGCTCAAGTGTCCAGGTCAGATCTTCATGCAAAACACATTGCCCGATAACATCACCAAAAACAGCAGCGCTCCACTGCTGCGGCGATAACAGCGATAATTTATAGCGATTATTTGCACGGTACAGCCAGTAGGCTTTCCCCTGCACCGGCTTAAAACCAAAACTGCTTTCTAACACGAACATTGAAGTGAACAGCTCACTGGCAATTTGCTCAACCTGTTTGGGTAAAGCAGTGCTTTGGTAATTTGCAGCCGATAATGCGGCTAATACAGGCACCAGTCCCTTGCCTTGTGGGTTAGGTGCTTTGGTCGTTGCTTTATTGAAGTCATTCACTAATTTAATACCTTTTTTCTATTTGACAAGCATCATAGGCGATCCTATACCCAGTAGGACAATTCTGTTTAATACAATGAGGGAAAGATCATGGAAGTATCTAAGAAAATAATAGCCATCGCCGTTTTTGGTTTATTTCTGACAGCCTGTAGTCCGCAAGAAGACCAAGCAGCAGCTCCTGCCGCTGATCAGGCAGCACCTGCAGCTGACACGACTCAAATGACAGAACAAGCACCCGCTGATGACGCAGCTCAGACCACTGAACAAGCACCTGCTGATGACGCAGCTCAAACTACTGAGCAAGCACCCGCTGATGACGCAGCTCAAACCACTGAGCAAGCACCCGCTGATGACAAGGCTGAGAAAACTGAATAAACCGCCACAACAAGCTGATAAGTAGCATGCCAGGTGTTTTAACGTCTGCATGCGTACTTATATTCATCTTCTGTTCCGGTCATTCAGGCATTCTTGTCACTAGGGGATGCTTGGGTAGCCGGTTAGCGCTAATATAACCGTATTAGAAATATATAAAATCAAGCTGTTGCCATATAATAGATAAATAATTCCAGGCTCTATGCACACACTAGATATGAATGAGGCATACACCTCCAATCACTTGCCACTAGCTAAGACACTACCTGTTGCCTTGCTGCTTCACGCTGCGCTGATTCTGGGTGTTTCTTTTGCCCCGGAACTCATGCCCAAATTCAATATACCGCCGGTATTGGACGTGACACTGGTGCAAACACACAGCGAAACCGCACCGGATCAGGCTCAGTTTATTGCTCAGGCGAACCAGCAAGCCAGCGGTAGTTCAGACCAGACAAACCGCCCGCGCAGTCCACTGGCTTCAATGGAACCCAATGCGCAGGATGGTGAATCACCACTGAAATCCGTTGAAGCGATGCCGGAAAATAACCCGAAACTGCAGCCGCAATTGCTCACTACCAAAGGCGAAACCTTTAAGCGCATCGATAAAGCACCGGAACAGCCGGATAAAGATGCGGTGCCAATCGCAGAAACACCTTCCGACCAGACACAGGAAATTGCCCGGCTGCTGGCTGAAGTCGATGAAGCTGAAGCCTTGTATGCCCGGCGGCCACGCATTCACTTTATTGACTCAGTAAGCGCTAAAAGTTCGGTGGAAGCCGCTTATATCGACTCTTGGGTAAAAAAGATCGAACGCATCGGTAATATCAACTTCCCGAGCGAAGCTATCCGGCGCAATATGAGCGGCAAGTTGATCCTGAACGCCACTCTGAATCACAGTGGTCATGTCATGGATATACAGATTGGTGTATCATCAGGGTTCAACCTATTGGATAAGGCTGCGCTGCGTATCGTTAAACTCGCCTCACCTTATCCGCCACTGCCCCGAGAAATTCGCGAGAAATGGGATCAGCTGAACATCACCCGCACCTGGATTTTCCACAGCGGCACCTTGGACACTGAATAAATTTATATGGAAGCGATTTCAACACTAAGTAATAATTTGCTGATTGCCATGCCTGGTATGCAGGGTGATTATTTTAATCATGCCGTCACACTTGTCTGTCAACATGATGAACAAGGTGCCTTTGGTGTGGTGATTAATCGCCCGTTAGAATTGACGGTAGGTGAGTTACTCGCTCAGCTGGGTATTGAAGTCACAGACCCCGGTATCGCCGGACAGACTGCCCTGAGTGGTGGCCCTGTACAGTCTGAACAGGGTTTTGTGCTGCATAATACTGATCGCACCTGGGACAGTACGCTGCAAATTGATGCTGACACCGCTATCACCTCTTCCAAAGATATTCTGGTTGATTTAGCCGATGGTAGCGGCCCGGAACGTTTTATCTTATTACTCGGCTGTGCAGGCTGGAATCCTGGTCAGCTGGAAGAAGAAATTAAGTCAAACACTTGGCTGACCTGCCCTGCTGATAATGCCATCCTGTTTGATATGCCTTATCCACACCGCTGGAAAGGTGCTGCTGCAACCCTTGGCGTTGATGTTCGCTTGCTGACTACAGAAGCCGGACACGCCTGATACAGGGATATACCTCACTCTATTTCATTGATAATCACGTAGATTAATTTTTTATGACTGTGCTTGGTTTTGATTTTGGCCTCAACCGTACCGGTGTTGCTATTGCTAATCTGTTAACAGGTATGGCGACACCCGTCTGCGTACTGTATTCAAAAAATGGCCAACCTGATTGGCAAGGCATTGATAAGTTAATCAATGAATGGCGGCCTGAAAAACTCATTGTCGGCATGCCATCCATGTTGGATGGCTCAGATAGCTCGATGAAAAAAACCATCACCCGCTTTTGTAACGCTCTGGAAAAGCATACCGGTCTGCCGGTAGACACGGCTAGTGAACAACTTTCTTCCAGAGAAGCCGAACAACGCCTCAAGTCTGCCCGTCAGGCTGGCCGTAAACGCAAAATCCGCAAAGAAGAAATAGATCAGCTCGCCGCAGCGATCATTCTCGAGAACTGGATGCAGGAACAATCCCATGGACAACAATTATAACCTTGAAGACCTGATCACTAAGCTGATCGATGAACTGAACGCCTATCTTCAACAAGAAGGTATCAGCAACCCACTGATGGTAGG
>CALHAO010000215.1 GCA_937931765.1 uncultured Thiotrichaceae bacterium | reverse complement strand
AGGTTAAAGCCATCGGCCCTGTTACACACGTGCGTATCAATATTATTCCGGATGGTGGATTGAGCCGCGTACGCTTGTTTGGTCACATTCATACCCAGGAGTAAACACTATGCAGCAACTGAGCATTATACTGGAACCATTGAGTAGTGAAGCATTCGCACCATTTGGTGATGTGGTGGAAATTGAGGGTGCAAAACATTTCTCTATTAACCGGGGAACCGTTGAACGTTATAACGATGTAGCTACTGTCGATACAGCGACTCAGGATGGACGCACGTTAGTCAGTATCGTTTGTTGCAATGAACTGGCTACCCTGCCCTATACGCTACCATTTGTTGAACGTCATCCGCTAGGTAGCCAGTCTTTTATTCCGATGGATAATACACCGATTGTAGTCGCTGTCGCCGAAGCAGGTGAGCCACCCACCTCCGATAATATCCGGGCTTTTATAAGCAACGGCCAACAGGGTATCAACTACCACAAAGGCGTCTGGCATATGCCAATGTTATTTCTGAATGCTGATCAGCGCATGATTGTGATTGATCGTGGCGGGCCGGGCAATAATTGTGAGGAACATCATTTTCCCGATGAAGAAATTGTGTTGAGCCGAACCTGAAGGCGCAAAAATCTCTGGCATCAAAAACTATGAAATTAAAGTATTTTAAGCCTTGACATTTACAAAAAAACAGCCCGTTTTATAGCGGGCTTTTTACTGTTTATCCACATAACAAACAAAATGGATTTTTCCTGTCAAGTATTTATTTTCGAGCAAAACCACCACAGAAAGCTAGATACAAGTAACTGATTTTAAAGGCACTTAAAGAATTGATCAATTTTTAATCAAAATGATAAAACCCGCAATTTTACTGTGATGCAGGGCGCTTTACGCAAGATACCCACAAGGTTATCCACAGAGCCTGGGGATAAAGAGATTTTCCCTTTGTACAGCAATGACTTGTGACTATTTTGTCACATAATGTAGAGAAATCGGTAATAAAAAATATATTTACTGCACGGCCTTAAATACACCTTGAAAAGACACGAAGACTCTGAAAACACCCTACTTTCAGGTGGGCTGTATCAATTGAATATCCTCAGGCGTGTCGCTTGCTGTAAAATAAAAAAATGACATATGAATTGCTTGTAGCTGTCCCCCGGCCTTTTCGCACCTTACTAACTTACTCAGCAAAATCTTTGATTGCTCCGGGTAGCCGTGTTGCGGTTCCTTTGGGCAATACTCAAACGATTGGTGTTGTTATATCATCTCGCCAGTCTGAGGAAAGCCAACAGGCTGAGTCTGTAGAACCATTAAGTTATGTTATTAAACACATTAATAGATTAATTGACCATGAACCACTGCTAGATAACCATCTGATCGACTTTTTAAGTTGGTCTTGCAGCTACTACCATCACCCACCCGGCGAAGTTATTTTTGCTGCTTTGCCGACTCACCTGAAAGGTGAAAGACAGTTACCCCAGCCGGTTTACTGGAAAGCTATTCCGCATGATGATGCTGGAAAAAAACTACAACGCGCTCAGCGACAACAAGAAATGTATCACTGGTTATTGGTGGCTGAAAAACCGGCCACCCCTGCCGACATTCATCAGCAGTTCGGGCAAGGCTGGCAGGGCTATTTAAAAGGGCTAGCTGACAAAGGACTGGCAGAAACCTGTGATCCAGCCCTTATCAACAAAAGTGAGGTTGCAGCTGACACAGACCTGCTCAAGCTAACGGACGAACAAACCACTTGTTTACAGCAATGCACTGACTGGTCATTTGAGGAAAAACCTCAGCCTATTTTATTACACGGTGTTACAGGCAGTGGTAAAACCGAAATTTACTTGCGTCTGATCAAACTGATTTTACAACAGGAGAAGCAAGTATTAGTGCTGGTGCCTGAAATCGGCCTGACGCCACAGTTACAGCAACGCTTCAGGCACTTTTTCCCACACCAGAATATTGCCTCCATGCATTCCGGACTCAATGACACCGAGCGTCTGGATAGCTGGATGCAGGCGCGCAACCAGCAGGCAGATATTATTATCGGCACCCGCTCATCCGTATTCATTCCCTGCCCACGTTTAGGGCTGATCGTAATTGACGAGGAACACGACCTGTCTTTCAAACAACAGGAAGGCTTTCGTTATCATGGCCGGGATCTGGCCATCAAACGCGCGCACATGTTAAATATTCCGGTCATCATGGGCAGTGCAACTCCAGCGATGGAATCGCTGCATAATGCCGATCAGGGCCGTTACCATTATATACGGCTCAATAAACGCCCCGGTAAAGCCCGACAACCCACTATGCTGGTACAGGACACACGGGGCTATCATCTGCAGGCAGGCCTATCAGAACAAACATTACAGGCACTGCGCAACACACTGGAGCGCAATGAACAGGCAATGGTGTTTATTAATCGCCGGGGCTTTGCGCCAGTACTGATGTGCCCTTCCTGTGGCTGGCAGGCACAATGCCCGGACTGCAGCAGTAATATGACCTTTCATACCCGTGGCAGCCGCCTGATCTGCCATCATTGTGGCACTGACCGGCTGGCAGACAATCATTGTCCGGATTGTCGCGGGCAACAACTCACCACCCAGGGTCAAGGCACAGAACGCATTGAGCTGATGTTACAACAGCACTTCAGAGACACCGACGTGTTACGCATTGACCGCGACAGCACCAGCCGCAAAGGTGAATTACAGCGTCATCTGGATATTGTGCATACTACCGAGCGCCTGATTCTGGTCGGTACACAAATGTTGGCAAAAGGTCATGATTTCCCCAATTTAACCCTGGTAATCATTCTGGATATTGACCAGGCACTCATGAGCGCGGAGTATCATGCACTGGAACGCTTCGGCCAGCTACTGACTCAGGTTGCCGGACGCGCTGGTCGGAGCAATAAATCCGGTCAGGTTATTTTACAAACCACTCAACCCGGACACCCCGTATTATTGACCCTGCTGCAACATGGCTATCACCCATTTGCCCGCCAGATTCTTGAAGAACGGCGGCGCTGGAAATACCCTCCTTTCGGGTATCAGGCCTTGATACGGGCCTCAGCAAAAGACATGGACGCCGCATTAGACACCCTGGCCAGCATACGGAGCATTATGCAGGAACAGTCGCCGGATATTACCTTGATGGGCCCCATTCCGGCTCCGATGGAAAAGCGTGCCGGAAAATACCGTGCACAGCTACTTATTCAGGCAGAGAACCGTCAGACAAGGTATAACAGCCTGAGGCAATTAACCCTGCGGGAAAAAAATATCCTAAACAAACGGGGTGTACGCTGGTCTATCGATATAGATCCTGTAGAATTGTCCTGATAAGAACTCTAAGCAGTATGGCAGTGCTTCTCAGCGTCGACATTAAACCAAATTACATTGATTCCATAACTGGCATCGAATACACCGGAACACACAATGACCAGAGATTTCAAACAAAACGAATCAAATGCCTCTCCTAATCAGTACGGCCTCAGTTGGGTATTGGGTGGCATTGCTGTTGGACTGTTAGCAGGTGGCCTGGTCTACGCTTATATGAGCAACCAGATAAACACCAACACTGGTAATGTCACAGAAACAGCAACAAGTGCAGAAATACCGCCACCCAGTGTGTCAGAAACCAGCAACCCGACACTTCAGGATGCACCCGAGAAAGATACCCGCCCCGGCTTCATTTACCACGCCGTTTTGCCTCAACTGGAAGTGGACGTACCTATTCCGGCACCACAGGAAACCGCACCCGCTAATCAGGAACCGATTGAGGAACCTGTTCTAGTGGAAGAAGAAGCAGCAGAAGCACAGGTAGCGGCTGTTCAGGAAGCGCAAAGCAATATCGCCAAAGGCCGTTATATGTTTCAGTTAGGCGCTTATCAAAGTCAGGCTCAAGCTGTACAAATGCAGCGTAGAGCACAGCAAAACGGCATGAATACACGGATTGAAACGGCTAATATCAATGGTAAGACTTGGTTTCGGGTCAGACTAGGCCCAACTGACAATCTTCAGGTTGTTAATAAATGGAAACAACGGCTTTCTAGTATGGGAATTAACCCTATGATGATCCGTTTGTAATATAATCACTAGCAAGTTAACACATCTTTTAAGGAGAAAACTGATGGCACATTTGGATATTGGCTCAGGCGTAATTGTGGCAAATGCCAAAGAGTCTGAGCGCGTAGGCTTCATTCGTAACACATACCTGCACTTAGGCGGTGCTATTCTGGCATTTATGCTGGTTGAAACATTGGTTATTCAAAGTGGCTTAGCCCTTGCATTAACTAATATGATCCACAGCATGCCGATGAGCTGGCTTATTATTATTGGCTTGTTTATGGGTGCTTCTTATTTTGCTGACAAATGGGCACGTTCACCGATGTCACGTGAAATGCAATATGTTGGCTTAGGCTTATTCATTGTAGCCGAAGCTATTGTATTTTCACCCATGATTCTGATGGCGTTGAATTTTGCACCTAATCCGAATGCATTACCGGCAGCGGCTCTTCTGACACTGATGTTGGCAGGTGGCTTGACATTCACTGCATTTAGCACCAAGAAAGACTTTTCTTTCCTGCGTCCGGCAATCACTATCGGTACTTTTGTTGCTCTCGGTATGATTGTTGCCAGCATGATCTTTGGCTTCAGCCTCGGATTATTCTTCGCGGCAGCAATGATTATCTTGGCAGCGGCGTCTATGCTGTACCAGACATCAGAAGTCATTCATAGTTATCACACTGACCAGCATGTTGCTGCATCACTTGGCCTGTTCTCCAGTGTCGGCCTGATGTTCTACTACATGCTGATGTTCATCATGAGTTTCACTGGTGGTGACTAAGTTATTTAGTTAATCGCTGAAGTAACACCAAAGGGAGTAATGTCAGAAGATATTACTCCCTTTTTTAATGCTGAATATTCCATAATTTCGTATGCAGGAGTGGGCATTCATGGCTACCTATGTTGTTGGTGATTTACAGGGTTGTTTCAGCCCGTTAATGCGCTTGATGGATCAGTTGAAGTTTGATCCGGCATTTGACCGCATATGGTTCGCAGGTGATCTTGTCAGTCGTGGCCCGCAATCTTTACAAACCCTGCGTTATGCCAAGTCACTCGGCCAGTCGTCTATCAGCGTATTAGGCAATCATGACATCAGTCTGATTGCGGCGGCTCATGGTGTCATCACGCCACATAAAAGTCTTACGCCACTGTTTAATGCGCCGGATTTTGCCGAACTACTTGACTGGGTGAGTCATCGCCCACTGCTACATATTGATGAAACGCTGGGTGCTGTCATGGTGCATGCAGGCATTCCCCCTGCCTGGGATCTTAAAACGGCTCAGACCTGCGCTCGGGATGCAGAAACTCAACTGCAAAAAACTGATCCTAGCCAGTGGCTGAAAGCTATCTACAACGACAAACCCACTGAATGGAACCCGAAAGTAAAAGCTATCGACCGACAGTGTTACACCGTCAATGCACTCACCCGCATGCGCTACTGCGACGCTCAGGGGCGGCTAGAACTAAAACAAAAACAATCACCTGAAGTCGTCGGTGCATCCCACCCGGAACTTATTCCCTGGTTTCGCCATCCAATACGGCGAAAGATTCCACATGCCATCTACTTTGGTCATTGGTCAACTTTGGGTTATCATCATCAGAATAATGTAACCGCGCTGGACACGGGCTGTGTCTGGGGTGGAAAAATAACAGCTATACGTATTGATAGCGATAAAAAAACCAGGTATCAGGTAACTTGCACAGAGTATGGGCGTTGAAAAGGACGAGGTACAACCAACTGCTTATCTTGGCACGGTAAAAGTTAATATCCGTGACAAAGATCACTACGTCCATACCTCTGCACCGCCTATGGGTGCAACGCTCGATGACCTGGAAAAGGCACTGTCACATAACCGTGCAATAATTGATGACTGCCAACTACGCATGAAAGAAGCCTACGTGGATCAGGTCTATAAATTCAAACCACCTATGATGTTTAATTATGACAGCCCGACACAAGATGCCATTATGGCGCACATAAACATCAATATACTCATCCCACTCATCAATGTGCGCGGCGGTAAAGCCAGCTTTGCCAAACCTGAAACTTTTCATGTCAAACAACGTGTTGAAATAATGCGTAATGTCGCCGAACGCATGGCGCACATGGAACGCCACTCACAACATAACCCCATGCCAGCTGCTTTAATCGCTATGCTGGTAGTATCAACTGTGCTTTTTGCTCTGTTTATTAACTGATTAAACAGAGCCAGAACATCAGGCGCTATTCGCCATCAACACTTCAACCATTGATGCTTCAATGGCAGGCAAATCCGGAATTAAGCAGGCAAGCTGTGAAATTCTGACCTGACGAGCGACATACGGGCAACGCCGGACATTAGCACTGAAATCATCACGCAGTGTATCTTCGGCGATTTCAATCGTCTGTAAACCACCTTGCACCTGTAGCGCTATAAATGGCAATTCTTCAACATCCGATACCGTATGCAATATCACGCAGTTACTGCTACTTTCAACCACCCCTTCCCCCAGCATGCACAATGACTCCAGCGAAACCACCGGCACCGAGCGCCCCAACCAATCCAGCCACCCCAAAATACCGGGCTGTTTTGACTCTTTCAACTGCTCCACTGTCACCAGTTCTGCCAACAGATTCATAGGCACAATCAGATTACTCATTTGTAATCGCAACACTGCACTTTTAATCAGAGGCTTACTTTTTATTGTACTCATAATGCTAACTCCTTAGTTGCCTGCGGCTTTCCGGGCGCGGTCGTTTGCTCACCCTTCAGGTGTTTAAAGATATGTGCCAACAAATCCTGATTCTGATAAGGCTTGCCCAGAAAGTCACTCGCCCCCAGCTCTTTAGCATGTAAAAGGTGTTTTTCTGCCGTACGGGAACTGATCATAATAATCGGTAAATCCTGCCATTTTTGCTTATTACGCACCGCACTCAGTACTTCAAAACCATCCATGCGGGGCATTTCAATATCCAGCAACACCAGGTCTGCTTCAAATACCGCTAATTTTTCCATCGCTTCCAGCCCGTCTTTTGCTGTATCTACCACAAAATTTTCATTCACCAACAGCTTTTCAGTCACTTTTCTCACCGTAATGGAATCATCAACAATCAGAATATGCGGATTTTCATGACGAACTACCGGAGCAACAAACTCATCATCAGCCAATACCAACTCTTCAGAAGGCGGCTGAATCATAGTTTGTTCGGCCAGTTCAAGCATATCTGGCACCATAATCACATCACCATCCGAAGTCACAGTGGCCGCAGAATAAAATCTACAGGTCTTAAACAATGCCCCCAACGATTGCAAAACCACCTCATGACGGCCATTAATCGCATCGACTAACCACGCAATATGATGTCCACCCATATTCATATAAATAACTACATGCATATCACCTTCACGCAACTCCATCCGCCCCGGATGACCTAAAGCACCGCCCAGATATTGTAAAGTATAAGGTTGATCATCCAGCATTAACGGCGCATCTGACTTACCTAAATGATGTTTAACATCATCTGCCATTAAACGGGTTAAACCCTGGACACCGCCTAGTGGCAATGCATACTGCTGCTTCTGGACAACAACAAACAGCACCGGGTTAGCCGCCATCGTTAAGGGTAAACGCACCGTAAACTCACTACCGGAACCTGAGTCAGAATCAATCGACAAACTGCCTCCCAGCGCCTTAATCTCAGAGTTCACTACGTCCATGCCCACACCACGGCCTGCTACCTGATTAGCCTCAGTGACTGTGGTAAACCCAGAACGCAAAATCAGTTTATAAATATCTTGATCAGAAAGCTGATCACCCACCACCATCAGGCCCTGCTCGATGGCTTTAGCGCAGATCTTTTCTTTATCAAGCCCCCGACCATCATCACTGATGCGAAAAACCACGTCCGTATCTTCCTGCTCAACTTCCAACAAAATCCCGCCTTCTGCCATCTTTCCCAGAGCAACACGTTCGTCAGGTGTCTCCACACCATGAAATACCGCATTACGCAGGAGATGCTCAATAGGCGCTGTCATCCGCTGCAACAAATAGCGATCAAGCTTCAACGTTTCACCATCAATTTCAAAACTGACCTTGCGGCCAAATTCAGATGCAACCTGGCGCATAATCCGGCGTAATCTCGGGATAATAGCGGAGACCTCGACTAAGCGGGTAGTTAACAGATTCTGATGTAGCTCCCGCCCGGTCTGTGTACTCTCACTAACAAACTTATCAACTGTGCGCAGGTGGGTAGTCAAATCACCTTCAATATTCACCAAATCATTCAGACTTTCCGCCAATGCCCTAGACAAACGTTGTATCTCTGAATATTCATCCATTTCCAGAGGATCAAAACCTGTATTTTGGCGATTCTTTTCGCCAACATCACGATAACCCGCATGAATTTGTGTCTCAGTTTCCAGCTCAAGAGAACGCAACAACTGTTTAAGCCGTGCAGCGGTGCGCCCAAACTCACCTACATCCTCACCCATCAATACCAAACGCTCACGGGTAGCATTCTGCATGATATTCATCGCGTTTGAACTTTCCACCATTTTATCCAGATAAGCCGCAGAAATCCGTACTTGCTCCTGATCCTTTAACGCCAGAGAAGGCGTAACAGGCGCACTTTCCTTGGAAGCATGTTCAGCAGATAAGGCGTCAATACCCTCCAATACTGATAAGTTTGGCAATACCTCG
>CALHAO010000214.1 GCA_937931765.1 uncultured Thiotrichaceae bacterium | reverse complement strand
GCAATATTGATTTGGGCCAAATGATATTTCATTGAATTATTCCTTATTAGTCAAAATACGCATGCATGCTACCTGATCACCGGAAAGACGGGTGCAATACCTTTTACCACTTTGCACATTGTTTACTCATTTCTGGCATCTTTTGTGCAAAATGCTGCCGTATCTTAGCCTCATCGAAACACAACATATCTATTTAATACTAAAAAACAGAGGTTATAAAAATGAAAAAAGTTATTCTGAGTACTGTCGCTGTTATCTTCCTGGGTTCATCACTGGCTATCGCCAATTCTGAACGCGGCGGCAGAGGTATCGAACGTCTCCAATCTGCATTGGGCCTTAATCAGGCACAAAGTACACAGGTAGAAAACATCATGCAGCAACACCGCGCTCAGCAGGAAGCTTTACGCGCCCAACTGGATCAGAATATGCAATCTGTATTAACGGCTGACCAGTACACACAGTTTAAAGCCATGAAACAACGTCGTGGTGGTGGCAAACATCAACGTGGTCAGGGCCAACGCGGTCAATAAAAAAATAATAAAGTTACCTGAGGGTTCAGGTAGTAGGGGATCAGGTGAAGCATTCGTGCTTCGCCTTTTTTTATGCAAAAAATCTTTCTACAGCGAGCCAGCGTGATAAAGGGTATTATTACCACATTACTAAAAACGAGTACTCCTAATGTTTACTGCTCCGTTTCGCTGGTGGTTTAATTTTTCAGGTTGGACTGCCGTCAATGATCTATCAGACAAAATCTATGCGGATGATATAAATCGCTATGTCATCATCGGCTCCCCACATACCAGTAACTGGGATTTCGTTTATGGTATGGGTGCCATTGATCACCTGAAGCTAAAAGTTAAATTCACCATTAAAAAAGAATGGATGTTCTTTCCGGTCGGCGGGTTATTACGCCGCATGGGCGCACTACCCATAGATCGTAGCAAAACAGCAAGTGGCAAAGGCCGTAGCATGGTAGATGCTATGTCCAATCTACTCACTGATGCCACTGACGACATATTTATGTTGGTTACGCCGGAAGCTACCCGCAGTCGCAGGGAAAAATGGAGAACTGGTTTTTATCATGTTGCCAAAGACGCCGGTGTACCCATTCTGCTGGCTTTTATCGATTATGATAAAAAACAATGTGGGATTAAAGAGGTGATTTATCCCAGCGATGATATGGAAGCTGATATGCAAAAGATCATGGCTTTTTATCAGACCACGGTGCCAAAATACCCTGAATTGTTTAGTGTTGATACCCGCTACTTACCCTGAATCGAAGTTATCTTTTAAGATAGATTATTTTATAATCAGATAGCTTTTCCAAAAAAACAAATCACGGCATTATCCCTTAGTGCCGTCAATAAAATATTTTTTCTAATTAATTCAACCTCTTAAAAATACCTGCCTAACATTTCCTAATGTTGGCACAGCCTTTGCAGATAACTCTTCGAGTAAAACGATTAATTACCGAAGACGGAAAGATGGAGGCCAACATGAATACAGCAGCAGCTAAACAAACTATTAAACAACACTTTCAAGCTTTGAAGGATGAGCAGCTGCAGCAATACCATTTGACGCACGACTGTTTCACCGGACGGCCATTCCCTGCGCATCAGTTACCCCGCGTACCTGAACATATCGTGGATATTGTGGTTCAGAAGCGGCAACGTGATCTGGATAGCCTGAATAAAGTGTTATGCCCTACACCCACATTGGGCAGTGTATTGGGTGAGTCGCTGGCGGCCTTAAAGCTAAAGCCGGGATCAGCTGAACCAGCTAATGTCATGGTACCGGAAAAGCCTTCGGAAGATCTGTTGAATCGTGCCACAAACTGGTTCGGCAAGTATCAGACTGAGGGTCTGGAATCCTTGTTGCCCGAACAATCCCAACAACTGACTGAGGCGAATATTGCACTGATTAAACGTGTATTTTCACGCAATACGTTATTGATTCAGAACGTGTGTATGTTATCCGCTTTCTGGGTTCGTAGCCCGCTGGAGTGGGATGCACAAGGCGATGCGGATTTACTGGAGCACCTGTTTGTGCACTATGACACACCAGCATTTTTGAAAGCTTGCTGGTCGAATGCGGCGGATGAGGAAAACATGCGTTGGTTACTGTGTTTTATCCTGTACGCACAAGGTGGCAGCCTGAAAGCACTGGCCAATCACTTTGGCTGGATGACGGCCAGTAACAAGCTATGGCATCAATTGTATTTGTGCCCGGCAGGTATGACTCCGCTGCATGCCGTGCTTTATGCCGAGTTTAAGCGTCTGGGTGGCTGGGATGAGGATTTTGCTTGTTTGATGGCTAATGATTCCTATGTGATTGACTTGTTGGAACCTACTTCAGAGGAAGGCCGTGAGTTTTGGTATGACACTTGTCGCTGGACAATCAACCTGCAGTTTGAGCTGTCGGTTGATGAAAACCGCGAAGTATTGCGCTGGGCACGTCATCAGTTGACTGAACACGCCCGTAACAATGAGTCCTACCGTTTACAAGGCCGCAGCAAAGCCAA
>CALHAO010000213.1 GCA_937931765.1 uncultured Thiotrichaceae bacterium | reverse complement strand
CCTGAGTACAGTCGTGACTGGTTGCACCTTAATGAGCAGGGTTATCAGCATTTGAATCAGGCACTGAGGCTATTTTTGCAAAGGAAATAGCGCTTTTCCCCTTTTTTCAACGTAATTCCACTATTAGCAAATATTCGCCCTATCCGACTTTGATGTTATATGTTACAATTCCGTGGGTGGGTCAGGGGCTTAGCATTCTGAAAAACCGAACTCCGACTGATAAATCGCAGAATTTACAAAGGATCACTAAATATTTTACAGGTGCAAGGAGCTTAGAAATTGCTTGGAGCCAATTATCCAGATGCCAGAGTGAGGCAAGGTTAAGCGAAAAGAGGGTTGGGATTTAGCTTTGATGGGCAGGGCAGTTGAGGTTTGCGAAAAAACGATGGCACTATTAATACCACCGTTTCTTTAAATCCGTATTAAGTACGGCTGGTTACTTCCAGCAGGTGATAACCAAACTGAGTTTTAACCGGCCCCTGAACAGTGTTCAGGTCAGCAGAAAAAACAACCTTGTCGAATTCAGGCACCATCTGGCCCGGGCCGAAAGAACCCAGGTCGCCGCCATTCTGGCCGGAAGGGCAGCTTGAATGCTGTTTTGCTACAGCGGCAAAATCAGCACCGTTTTCAATTTCAGTTTTCAACGTCTGACATTGCTCTTCAGTAGCCACCAATAAGTGTCTTGCGTTTGCTTGTGCCATGGTAATTTCTTCCCATAATCAATAAAAAGCAGCATTTCCCCATAATATGCGGGAAAATGCAAATTCAAACGTATCCAAAAGGTTAGTAATGGCAAATAGCAACAATAAAGGGGTAGCCAGATTACTCAAAGCAGCACAATTCTCCTGGCAGGGTTTTCAGGCTGCTTACAAACACGAAGAAGCCTTTAGGCAGGAAGTTTGGGGGTTGTTGATAGCGGTTCCGCTTGCACTATGGCTGGGTGATGATGGCGTGGAAAAAGCGCTGATGATTGGCAGTATTCTGCTGTTATTAATTGTGGAATTGCTGAATTCTGCGGTCGAATCCACTGTTGACCGCATCGGAACAGAGCGCCATGAGCTATCCGGAAGGGCAAAAGACATGGGTTCTGCTGCGGTTTTGTTAGCAACCATCAACGTAATATTGGTCTGGTTTCTGATGCTCAGTTGATATACATCAATGTGTGTAAACTATTTCTCTGAAATTGCGGTGGAAAGCCCGTTTGAGGGGTATATCACTGTTTTCTTAAATTGGTATTTGATGTATCCTCACCGAGAATTTTGAACTTTTTATTTTAGTATTGAGGATAAATCATGGCACATGGTGCAGTAGCCTCTTCTGAGCAATATAACTATGAAATTGTAAAGAAATTTACAATTGCTGCGATTATCTGGGGGCTGGCGGGCATGACCGCTGGTGTGTATATCGCTTCAGAACTGGCTTGGCCGTTTTTGAACTTCGATATTGCCCAGATCACGTTTGGTCGTTTAAGACCTGTCCATACCAGTGGAGTCATCTTTGGCTTTGGTGGAAATGCACTGTTTGCGACTTCTTACTACATCGTACAGCGCACCTGTCAGGTTCGTTTGTGGGGTGGAAAATTATTGCCTGAATTTACGTTCTGGGGCTGGAATCTAGCCTTGATCGTCGCCGGTATCGGCTACATGTACGGTATCACTCAAGCACGTGAGTATGCGGAGCCTGAATGGTACGTTGATATTGCGATTACTGTAGTTTGGATAGCTTACTTCTTAGTCTTCACCATGACACTGGTTCGTCGGACGCAACCACATATTTATGTAGCCAACTGGTTTTTTATGTCGTTTATTCTGGCGACTGCCATCCTGCATGTCTTTAATAACCTGGCGATGCCCGTCAGCTTAACCGGTTCTGCTTCTTACAGCCTGTTCGCGGGTGTACAAGATGCCATGACCCAGTGGTGGTATGGCCATAACGCAGTAGGGTTTTTCCTGACAGCGGCATTCCTCGGCATGATGTATTACTTCGTACCCAAGCAAGCAGGCCGCCCGATTTATTCTTATCGCCTGTCTTTGGTTCATTTCTGGGCATTGAGCTTTATGTATATGTGGGTAGGTGCTCATCACCTGCACTGGACGGCTATACCTGACTGGACTTCTTCACTGGCGGCGACTTTCTCTATTCTGCTGCTAATGCCATCCTGGGGTGGCATGATCAACGGCATCATGACCTTATCCGGTGCCTGGGATAAGTTGCGGACTGACCCGATTATGATGTTCCTGATCACTTCACTGTCTTTCTACGGCATGTCTACTTTTGAAGGCCCGATGATGTCATTGAAGAGTGTTAACGCATTGTCACATTATACTGACTGGACAGTTGGCCACGTACACTCCGGTGCATTGGGTTGGGTAGCAATGGTCTCGATGGGGTCTTTCTATCACATGATTCCTAAGTTGTGGAACACCACGATGTACAGCACTCGTTTGATTTATGTTCACTTCTTCCTCGCAACAATTGGCGTAATTCTTTACATCACCGCGATGTGGGTATCTGGTATCGGCCAGGGCCTGATGCTACGTGCCTTCGATGAATACGGAAATCTGGCTTATACCTTTGTTGAAACGGTTAGCTTTATGCATGGCCCGTTGGTTGCC
>CALHAO010000212.1 GCA_937931765.1 uncultured Thiotrichaceae bacterium | reverse complement strand
TAAACGCTGGCAAATTGCCGTTCCGATACCACCGGTTCCGCCAGTTACTAATGCTACTTTACTCATAATAATTTCCTTTGAGTTAAAAGTTGGGAGTTAAACTTTTTCTACCGCCAGTGCTACGCCCTGACCACCACCGATACACAGTGTTGCCAGACCTTTTTCAGCACCAGTACGTTCCATACCGTGTAACAAGGTGACTAGTACACGCGCACCGGATGCACCAATCGGATGACCCAGAGCAATAGCACCGCCGCTAACGTTCACTTTGCTCAGATCGAAACCTAAATCTTTATTTACCGACATCGCTTGCGCTGCGAATGCTTCATTTGCTTCGATCATATCCAGATCAGCCGCTGTCCAGCCAGCTTTTTCCAGGCACTTAGTAGTGGCTGGAATAGGGCCGGTGCCCATGATCGCCGGATCAACACCTGCGCTGGCGAAGGCTTTAATGCGTGCCATTGGTGTCAGGCCAAGTTCTTTTGCTTTAGCAGCCGTCATCACCATCACGGCAGCTGCGCCGTCGTTAATGCCTGATGCGTTACCAGCGGTTACAGTGCCGTCTTTACTGAATGCCGGACGCAGTTTGCCCAGCGATTCTGCGGTAGTGCCGTGGCGTGGGAATTCATCGGTGCTGAATACAACCGGATCACCTTTACGCTGTGGGATGCTAACGGGTGTAATTTCATTATCGAAGTTACCGGCTTTTTGTGCCGCTTCTGTTTTTTGCTGTGAAGCTGCTGCGAATGCATCTTGTTCATCACGGGTGAATTCGTATTTGTCAGCAATATTTTGAGCAGTTGTGCCCATGTGGTAATTATTGAATGCGCACCACAGACCATCTTTAATCATGGTGTCGACCATTTTCCAGTCGCCCATTTTCTGGCCATTGCGTGAATTAGGAACAACGTGAGCAGAGGAACTCATGTTTTCCTGGCCACCAGCAATCACAACATCAGCATCGCCACAGGCTACTGCCTGGAATGCGAGATGAACTGCTTTCAAGCCACTGCCACATACTTTATTAATCGTCATGGCTGGGGTTTTTTCAGACAAACCTGCTGAGATAACCGTTTGGCGAGCCGGATTTTGTCCGCTACCGGCAGTCAGTACCTGACCCAGAATAACTTCATCTACCTGGTCATTAGACAAGCCGGTTTTTTCCATCAGACTTTTAATAACAGTGGCACCCATATCAGGAGCACTGACTCCTGCTAAAGTTCCGCCAAAAGAACCTAGCGCGGTACGGGTGGCCGCTACAATGACAATATCATCACGCATTTGTACATCTCCTTGGGATAAAAAGTGCTTTATGTTGCGGTGCACAAAATAGCATGATAAAGTTGTTCCAACAACCTTTTTTATCGTTTGACGGAGCGTCAATATAATGAATATACCAGGCTGGTCGGAAGACATGATGAAGAGCTGGACTGAAGCCCAGCAAAAATACTGGAATAATTTAATGAGTGTGGGTGGAAACACTGCTGGTAGTGCTACTGCCGGTATACCGAATTGGGCTGAAGGCATGGAAAAGTGGTGGTCAATGGTCACACCACAAATGCCGGTGCAGGCGAATGAATTGATGGGCCGTGTGTTTGAAATGGGCAAGGTTTATACCCGTCTAGCTGAAGATGCGGTGGCTGCTACTTCCGGTTCTGAGAATAAGAACGTGCTGGAAGGCTGGATGGCATCAATGGAAAAAGGCTTTAAAGATTGGTCAGTACAAAGCGGTACGGACTTTTCAAATATAGGCACTAGTAGCCATGTTGCTGAGGGCTGGCAGCAGGTGATGGATAGTATGGGCATGGGGGCATTTAAAGCGATGCCAAGCATGCCTGATATGGCATCCAACTCTGAAGCATGGCAGGAACAGATGCAGAAAATGCTAGGTTTGTCAGGTTTTGGTGGAACTATTCCGCAAGACAGCCAAGCCAAACTGGCAGAGCTGACTGCGACTTATCAGAAAGCGATGCAGGATTATATGGGTGCATTTTCAGGGCAGGGTGTCGACTCGGTTCAGGCATTGCGCGAGCGTATGGAGCAATTATCCAAAGACGGCGCTAATATTACTTCGCTGCGTGAACTATATGACCTGTGGGTTGATGTCAGTGAAGAAGTGTATCAGAAGTTTGCAATGAGCGACCGCTACCAGGAAGTTTATGGTGAGATGGTAAATTCTTTTGTGGCGCTGAAAGGCGGCATCGATACCGTGCGTGAAACTCAGTTGCAGGCGTTGCGGATTCTGACCACCACCGATCTTGATGAGCTACTTAAGAGCCAGCATGAAGCGGCGCGTGAGAATGAAGACCTGAGCGATCAGGTTGATGAGTTAAAAGAGCGTGTTAATTCTTTAGAAGATACAAAAAGTAAAACAGCGCCTAAAGCAAAAGATAAGGTAGCGGCAAAAAAGCCTGCAGCAAAGAAAGCAGCTGCCCCAACTGATTCAGCTGCGAAGTCTGCACCAAAACCAAAGGCAACCCCTAAGCTAGCAGCTGCGAAGCCTGTCGCAGAAAAAGCTACACCAAAGGCAAAGGAGGTCTCTAAGCCTGTGGCGGCGGCAAAAACCGCACCAAAACCAAAGGCGACTCCTAAGCCAGCAGCTGCGAAGCCTGCCACAGATAAAGCTGCACCAAAGGTAAAGGCGGCCTCTAAGCCAGCGGCCGCAAAGCCTGCGGCGACGGCAAAAACCGCACCAAAGCCAAAGACGACTCCTAAGCCAGCGGCTGTGAAGCCTGTAGCTGCGCCAAAGAGCCAAGGGGCTGAAGATGCAGTTAAATCAAAAGGTGCTCAAATTAAGAGCAATGGCAAGCCGGATGACCTGACTAAAATCAAGGGTTTGGGGCCTAAAATGCAGGAAAAACTGATTGATGCCGGTATCCAGACATTTGACCAATTGGCTGCATTGTCGGATGATCAGGCTCAGGTGCTGGATAAGCAGCTAGATGCCCGTGGCCGTTTGGTTCGCGAAAATTGGGTAACTCAGGCTAGTGATATATCTGGTAGTAAACTGGCGTAAGTACGCATGCAAAAATCTGTTAAAAACACTTTGCATGCTGCCTAAATAAAGATGTGGTAAGGCGCTGTCATAATCGTGTGGCAGCGCAACTCCCATCAGATGACGGGAGTGTTGAGAGTGAATCCGTTTCAAATCAGTTCTGAGTCCATAGCCGAAGAGATCAGCACCTTTCAGCGTAAACTGTCTGAAGGCGTGGCGCATTTAGTCAGCATGGATGAGTTACCGTCAGGGGTGACGCCACACGATGTGGTGTTCGAGCGCGGTAAACTACGCTTGTTACATTATAAAGGTGACCCCACCGTCGAGCGTAACCCCATTCCGCTTATTATTGTTTATGCTTTGGTCAACCGGCCATATATGACCGACCTGCAGGAAAACCGCTCTACGATACAAGGCTTGTTGGACGCCGGGCAGGACGTTTATCTGGTGGACTGGGGTTATCCCGATCGTTCAGACCGTTTTACCACGTTGGATGATTACCTGAATCGCGCCTTGCATGCCTGCGTGAAAGCAGTTTGCCGCCAGCATGATATTGACCAGGTTAACTTATTGGGAATTTGCCAGGGCGGGGTGTTTAGTCTCTGTTATAGCGCTATGCACCCGGAGAAAGTTAAAAATTTGATTACGATGGTGACTCCCGTCGATTTTCATACTGAAGGCAATATGCTGAGTCACTGGGCCAAGTCGATTGATGCTGATCAGTTGGTGGATACACTGGGTAATATTCCAGGCGAGCTGATGAACTGGATGTTTCTGAACCTGAAGCCGTATCGGTTGATGGGGCAGAAATACCTGGGATTGGTGGATAGCATGGATGATAAGAAAGCGCTGAATAGTTTTATGCACATGGAAAAATGGATATTTGATAGCCCTGATCAGGCTGGTGAGGCTTTCCGCCAGTTCCTGAAAGATTTTGTGCAGCAGAATAAATTGATCAGGGGTGAAGTTGAAATTGGTCAGCACACCATTGATTTGGCCAATGTGACTATGCCTGTTCTGAATATCTATGCGGAGCAGGATCACCTGGTGCCACCGTCAGCTTCTAAGGTATTACCGGACTATGTTGGAACCAATGATTATTCCGAAGTGTCTTTTAATGGTGGGCACATCGGTATTTATGTCAGTGGTAAGGCGCGGAAGACGGTGCCACCGGCTATCGGTGCCTGGCTGGATGAACGTTGTTGATGTGCGCTAAAGTAGCTAATTACTTGTTATTTAAGGCTGTATTTTTACAGGTGGAATTTAGTTTGAAGTACAGGCAATAAAATTAGTATTTCAGTCTTGACGCTTTTGGCGTGGCGGCGTATAGTTCGCGGACTTGAAACACAGTGCCATGAGTTTTGTGGTCAGTCGGGGTATAGCGCAGTCTGGTAGCGCGCCTGCTTTGGGTGCAGGATGTCGGGAGTTCGAATCTCTCTACCCCGACCAATTTTCAAGTCGCAAGCTTTATAAGTTTCAGTCTGCGCCCGTAGCTCAGCTGGATAGAGCAACGGCCTTCTAAGCCGTGGGTCGCAGGTTCGAGTCCTGCCGGGCGCGCCATTTTGTCCAGCAGGTTGAAGCTTTCAGTGGTGGCTGTAGCTCAGTTGGTAGAGTCCAGGATTGTGATTCCTGTCGTCGCGGGTTCGAGCCCCGTCAGCCACCCCACTTATAATTCTTAAGTTTGCAATCATTTAGATTATACAAGTTGCTTCAGGCTATGTATAATCGCCTCCTTTTATGCGAAAGTGGCGGAATTGGTAGACGCGCTAGATTTAGGTTCTAGTGTCGCAAGGCGTGAGAGTTCGAGTCTCTCCTTTCGCACCATTTATTAAACATCTCAAACTATTTTGATAGTCCCCCATCACGTCAGGAAGTGATGAGGGATCTAAGAGGTATGGCATGCAAGTTTCTGTAGAGAACACCGGTAATATCGAACGTAAAATGACGGTAACGTTACCTGCTGAGCGTATTGACCAAGAAGTTGATAAGCGTCTTAAGTCAATGCGTGGACGTGTGCGTATTGATGGTTTCCGCCCTGGTAAGGTTCCTTTTACTGTTGTTAAGCAGCGTTATGGTGCTTCTGTGCACCAGGAAGTGGTAGGTGATGCGGTGCAGGAAAGCTTCAGTGAAGCTGCAGCCGAACAGGAACTCCGGGTTGCTGGTTTGCCTTCCATTGATATGAATAGCATGCAGTTGGGCGAGCCTCTGGAATATATCGCTACCTTTCAGGTCTATCCTGAGTTTGAGGTGGGCGATGTTTCTACATTAGAAGTTACCCGTCCTACAGCTGACATCGGTGAAGAAGACATCGATAAAATGGTCGGTGTTATTCGCGATCAGCAAAAAGTATGGAACGATGTTGAACGTGCTGTTGCTGACAACGATCAGGTAACTGTTGATTTTGTTGGCTCACTGGATGGTGAGTTATTCGACGGTGGTTCGGCAGAAGACTTTGTGGTTGAGCTGGGCGCGGGGCGTATGCTTCCTGATTTCGAAGCGGCACTGATTGGTATGAGTGTTGGTGAAGAGAAAGAGGCTGATGTGTCTTTCCCGGAAGAGTACCAGGCTGAAAACCTCGCTGGCAAAACTGCACAATTCAAATTAACAGTTAAGTCTGTTCAGGAATCTGCTCAGCCGGAATTGAACGAAGAATTCATTAAGCAGTTCGGCGTTGAAGATGGTTCAGTTGAAACCTTCCGTGCTGAAGTAAAGAACAATATGCAGCGTGAGTTGTCTAATGCACTGAAAACACGTATCAAGCAGCAGGTTATGGATGGTTTGTCTACACTGCATGATATTGAAATGCCGGATGCATTGGTAACTGATGAAGTAAAACATGTTCGTGATGAATTTGCTCAGAACATGAAAAATCAGGGTATGGAAGGCGCATCTGCTGCCAATTTGCCGGATGATCTGTTTAAGCCACAGGCCGAACGTCGGGTTAAATTAGGTCTGATTGTCGGTGAAATCATCCGTCAGAAAGAAATGCAGCGTGATCAGGCGCGTGTTGATGCTATGCTGGAAACGCTGGCTGCTTCTTACGAGGAGCCGAGTGCATTAATCGAATACTACAAAAATAATCCACAGGCCATGCAGACTGTTGAAGCAGCTGTGATGGAAGAGATGATTGTGGATTGGGTGATGGATACTGCACAGGTAATTGATGAGCCAAGTGACTTTAACAGCATCATGAATCCTAAGCAGGAAGCAGCGGTTGCTGAAGAAACTGATGGCGAGACTGAAGCAGCGGTAGCCTGAATCTGACTGATCGTATAAAAGTGGAGTTGTTCTAATGTCTTATAATAATGGTGGTGCAATGGATACTAAAGCTTTGAACTTAGTGCCCATGGTAGTTGAACAGTCTTCGCGCGGTGAGCGTGCGTATGATATTTACTCGCGCTTGCTGAAAGAGCGGGTTATTTTCTGTGTCGGACCGGTTGAGGATTACATGGCGAATGTTATCGTCGCTCAGTTGTTGTTCCTGGAATCAGAAAACCCTGAAAAAGATATTTACCTGTATATCAATTCGCCGGGTGGCGTGGTGACTGCGGGCATGTCTATTTATGACACTATGCAATTTATCAAGCCGAAGGTGAGTACATTATGTATTGGTCAGGCTGCCAGCATGGGTGCTGTTCTGTTGGCGGGTGGTGCTGAAGGTAAACGTTTTGCCTTGCCTCATTCACGTATCATGATTCACCAGCCATTGGGTGGGTTTCAGGGGCAGGCCTCTGATATTGAAATTCATGCCAGAGAAATTCTGAAAATCCGTGAAGAGCTGAATACCGTGTTATCGAATCACACGGGCCGTCCGATGGATGAGATTGCTAAAGATACTGATCGTGATAATTTCATGACGGCGAAAGACGCTAAAGAGTACGGAATCATTGATGATATTCTGACGCAGCGTGACACTGAGTAACTATTTTTAGCGTCAATTATCAAGTTTTTTTCAAAACAGCCTGTATTTACAGGCTGTTTTCATTTTATTTAAAGGTTATTCAAAGTATTCTTAGGTGTGTGCTAGGATTTTCCTTTGACAGTGGCTTGAAATTGTTGATTCCGGCATTACATAGTAGAATTCAGTGTGTACATATTTCATGATAGTTGGGTTGTCTGACTGCAGATAGAGGTTCGAATGAGTAAAGATAAGAAGGATGGTCAGGATAACGGCAAGTTGCTGTATTGTTCATTTTGCGGAAAAAGTCAACATGAAGTCCGTAAACTGATTGCAGGGCCTTCTGTATTCGTTTGTGATGAGTGCGTTGACTTGTGCAACGACATTATCCAGGAAGAAATGCATGCCAGTCATGATGAGGCTGATGAAAATGCGGCTTTACCTACACCTCGTGAAATTAACCAAAGTCTGGATGACTATGTTATTGGTCAGGTACTGGCGAAGAAGGTGCTGTCTGTAGCTGTCTATAATCACTATAAGCGGTTACAACGTCAGGGCAAAGATGATGTTGAGCTGGCAAAAAGTAATATTATGCTGATTGGCCCAACTGGTAGTGGTAAAACGTTACTGGCTGAAACACTGGCGCGTTTGTTGAATGTTCCATTCACCATTGCAGATGCCACCACGTTAACCGAAGCTGGTTATGTTGGTGAGGATGTTGAGAATATCATCCAGAAGTTATTGCAGAAGTGCGATTACGACGTTGAAAAAGCGCAAAATGGTATTGTTTATATTGATGAAATCGACAAGATTTCCCGGAAATCAGATAACCCTTCCATTACCCGTGATGTGTCCGGCGAAGGTGTCCAGCAGGCATTACTGAAATTGATCGAGGGAACGGTTGCGTCTGTTCCTCCTCAGGGTGGCCGTAAACACCCGCAGCAGGAATTCCTGCAAGTTGATACAAAAAATATTCTGTTTATTGTCGGTGGTGCTTTTGCCGGTATGGACAAAGTCATCCGTGACCGGACAGAAAAGGGTAGCATTGGTTTTGGGGCGGCTGTTAAAGCGCCGGATGATGCGCGTAGCTTTGGTGAAATAATTCGTGATATCGAAGCTGAAGATTTAGTGCGTTATGGTCTGATTCCTGAATTCGTTGGACGTTTGCCGGTAGTGGCAACTTTGCAGGAATTGGATGAGGATGCATTAGTGCGGATTCTGACTGAGCCGAAGAATGCACTGACAAAACAATATGCCCGCCTGTTTGAAATGGAAGGTGCAGAACTGGTTTTTCGTGATGATGCATTGCATGCTATCGCACGTAAAGCTATGGAGCGCAAGACCGGCGCTCGTGGCCTGCGTACTATCATGGAAAAAATTCTGCTGGATACCATGTATGAACTGCCTTCTGATGAGATGGTCACCAAAGTGGTGGTTGATGAGTCTGTAGTGCTCGGTGATGCAGCACCTTACCTGATTTATGAAAATACAGAACAACCTAAAGTTGCAGCTACTGCCGTCGATTAATAGATAGCTACACTTATTTTATTCTGACACTGCCGGATTCTGCCGGTGGTGTCTTCCTTACCATTATGACACGCACAAACAGCACACAGGTGGGGGTTAGTTTCACTAGTCGCTGTTGCTTGTGAGTGAAAGAGGTAAATTTATGTCTGAATCCGATAGTTTGCCAGCATCAGCGAATGAGCTGATTGTTCCGGTACTCCCCCTGCGTGATGTTGTTGTTTATCCACATATGGTTATTCCGCTTTTTGTGGGGCGGCATAAATCTATTCAGGCTTTGGATGCTGCAATGGCCGGTGACAAGCAGGTTTTGTTAGTTGCACAACGCAGTGCTGATGTTGATGATCCGGAGCTGGATGATGTTCATGCCGTCGGAACCCTGGCAACGATCCTGCAATTATTAAAACTGCCCGATGGTACTTTGAAAGTATTGGTAGAAGGTTTAGATCGCGCTGAAATGGTGTCGATTGATAAAGACAGTGCATATTTTGCGGCGCGTGTGGAAATCCGGCCTTCTGAGTTAAGTCTCGATGAGCGTAAATCGGAAGTAATGGGTCGCTCGTTGACGGGTTTATTTGAGCAGTATGTAAAACTTAATAAAAAAGTACCGCCTGAAATCTTGTCCTCACTGGCCAGTATTGATGACCCTGTGCGTCTTGGCGATACCATTGCGGCGCACTTGGGGCTTAAAATTGCTGAAAAGCAGAGCATTCTGGAAACCTTAGATGTTAATGAGCGCATTCAACATCTGATGGAGCTGATTGAGAATGAGCTGGATTTGTTGCAGGTTGAGAAGAAAATTCGTGGGCGCGTTAAGCAGCAGATGGAACGTAGTCAACGTGAGTATTATCTTAATGAGCAGATCAAGGCGATTCAGAAAGAACTGGGGGATATGGATGAAAGCCCCAGTGAAGTTGATGAGCTAGCCCGTAAGATTGAAAAAGCGGGCATGCCTAAAGAGGCAAAAGATAAAGCTGGGGCCGAGCTGAATAAGCTGAAGATGATGTCACCTATGTCTGCCGAGGCTACGGTCGTGCGTAACTATATCGACTGGATGGTGGGTCTGCCGTGGAAGAAAAAATCGAAGGTATTATCTGATCTGACTGAGGCGGAAAAAATTCTCAATGAAGATCATTATGGCCTGGATGAGGTAAAGGAACGCATTCTTGAGTTCCTGGCAGTGCAGCAGCGGGTAAAGAAAATTAAAGGGCCGATTTTGTGTCTGGTGGGGCCTCCTGGCGTGGGTAAAACGTCGTTGGGACAGTCGATTGCCAGAGCCACAGGGCGTAAATTTTCCCGTATGGCGCTGGGTGGTGTACGTGATGAGGCTGAAATTCGTGGTCACCGTCGTACTTATATAGGCTCCTTGCCTGGAAAAATCATCCAGAATTTGTCGAAGGTAGGCACACGTAATCCGTTATTCCTGCTGGATGAAATCGACAAGATGGCGACCGATTTTCGTGGTGATCCGGCTTCTGCGCTGTTGGAAGTTCTTGATCCGGAACAGAATCATACCTTCGCGGATCATTATCTGGAAGTGGACTTCGATTTGTCTGATGTCATGTTTGTGGCAACTTCAAATACAATGCGCATTCCGGGGCCGTTGTTGGATCGGATGGAAGTGATTCGTATCCCAGGGTATACCGAGGATGAGAAGCTAAATATCGCTAAAAACTACCTGATTCCTAAACAGTTGAAAGCTAATGGTTTGGCAGAAGGAGAGTTGACGATTAGTGAGTCTGCCGTGATGGAGATTATTCGTCATTATACCCGTGAGGCGGGTGTGCGTAATCTGGATCGTGAATTATCTAAGTTGTGCCGGAAGGCAGTTAAGCAACATCTCCTCACCAACAAAACCCGCTCTTTAGTGACACCGCGTAATATTGAGAAATATCTGGGTGTGCGTCGTTGTGATTTCGGGCGCGCTGATAAAGAAAATCAGGTAGGTCAGGTAACAGGCCTCGCCTGGACTTCAGTGGGTGGTGATTTACTGACCATTGAAAGTGCTTTGCTGCCCGGTAACGGCACCATCAAAAGCACGGGGCGTTTGGGTGAGGTGATGAAAGAATCGATCCATGCTGCGGAGACTGTCGTTAAAAGTCGGGCGCGGAATTTGGGTATTACGCGTAGTTTTCTGCGTAAGCACAATGTGCATATCCATGTGCCGGAAGGTGCTACGCCTAAAGATGGGCCGAGTGCAGGTATTGGTATGGTGACGGCGATTGTGTCTGCGATGACCTCAATTCCGGTAAGGGCAGATGTTGCTATGACCGGGGAGATTACATTGCGTGGTGAGGTTTTACCAATTGGTGGGTTGAAGGAAAAACTATTAGCGGCGCATCGTGGTGGTGTGCAGTTAGTGCTTATTCCTAAAGATAATGAAAAAGATTTGGCTGAAGTTCCTGATGTAGTGAAGAAAGGCTTGGAAATCAGAACGGTTAAATGGATAGATGAGGTGCTTGAATTGGCGTTAGAAAGCGCCCCTGAGCCGCTTGTTGAAGATGAAATCGATGCTGTAGATGAAGATGAATCCGTTTCTGTTGTGGGTAGCTCTTTGGATGAAAATGAGCCAGAAGGCTCAAGAACACACTAATTTAAGGGAAAAGCGCCAAGGAATGTTTTCATTTAGTTGACACTTCCGAAAGGTCGCTGGTATAACGGTCTTGCATATTCACATAGTGGCTTTTTTGCCACAAGGCTATAAGTGGAATGTTCCGGTTTCCCTTGTTAATAACGAATTCATAAGGAATCTTTCTATGAACAAAACAGAACTGATAGATGCGGTATCTGCGAAGTCTGGTCTAACTAAAGCAGATGCAGATCGGGCTTACAAAGCGATGGTTGATGTGGTCTCAGAACAGCTGGCTGAAGGTGAGCAAATTTCACTGATTGGCTTTGGTACTTTCCTTGTGAGAGAACGTCAGGCACGTACCGGACGTAACCCTCGTACGGGTGATACGATTGAAATTGCAGCAGCAAAAATTCCTGCATTTAAGGCTGGTAAAGCGCTAAAAGATGCAGTAAACTAGCCGCCTTTCCAGTGACGGGTGATTAGCTCAGTTGGTAGAGCGTCGCCCTTACAAGGCGAATGTCGGGGGTTCAAGTCCCTCATCACCCACCATTGTTATTGGAATTGGAGTGGTAGTTCAGTTGGTTAGAATATCGGCCTGTCACGCCGAGGGTCGCGGGTTCGAGTCCCGTCCACTCCGCCAACAATTTGAAAAGGGTGCTTATAATTAAGCATCCTTTTTTAATGTAGTAAGAATGAAATGTGACGATACACCCAGTGGAGCGGTAGTTCAGTTGGTTAGAATATCGGCCTGTCACGCCGAGGGTCGCGGGTTCGAGTCCCGTCCGCTCCGCCACTTTTTTCAATGATGGGTGATTAGCTCAGTTGGTAGAGCGTCGCCCTTACAAGGCGAATGTCGGGGGTTCAAGTCCCTCATCACCCACCATCATTGTTTTTCATTCTCCGTAAAACCTCCTCTATTCTTTCTTTTCTCTCAGTAGTTCTTTCCCTCTTTGGCCACTTTTTGTATGATGCGTGCTTGGTGGTTCTTTTGCCTAGGGGCAGGCCTGTTTCAGATCAACTTCATTAATAATACGCAGAATAAATATGTTACAAGCAATTCATGATAAGGCTAAGGGCTGGATAGCCTATGCCATCGTCGGTTTTATATGCATACCGTTTGCCTTATGGGGCATAAATTCATATTTTGAGGGGGGGGCTGCTCAGCCTGCCGCAACTATTAATGGTGAAGAGGTTTCATCACAGGACGTGCAGTTCCAACTGTCGCAGATCCGGCGGCAATATGGGCGGTTAGCTTCCAGTTTAGGTGAAGACCAGTTGAGGCAAATGGCCTTGGATAATGTCATCAACCAGACTTTGTTACGTCAGAAAGCTGAAGAGGAAGGGTACCGTGCCAGTGGCCCTGAGGTATTTGAGAATATCTCTCGTTCTTTTCAGACTGATGGAAAGTTTGATCGTGAGCAATATGAGCGGTTTTTACAGTCTCAGCGCCGTAATCAGGGCGAGTTTGAGAGTCAGGTGCGTGAAGATCTGACGCTCCGGCAGTTTCAAAGTGCTATTTCCTCCACTGCATTTGTGCCAAAGGCTCAAGCTGAATTCTATCAGTCATTACGTAAGCAAAAGCGTGACGTCGAGCATTTTACGTTGAAAGTGTCTGACTTTGAAGGCAAAGCTGAAGTTACTGATGAGCAGGTGGCTGAATATTATGAGCAGAATAAAGCGCGCTTCATGACTGAGCAAAGGGTCAAGCTGGCTTATATTGAAATAAATCAGGATGATCTAGCCAAAGCTATTGAAGTGACTGATGAGATTTTACAACAGTACTATGATGAAAACTCAGACCGTTATCTCACACCTGAATCACGTAACACCAGTCATGTTCTGATCACTACGGATTCGAGAACGGAAGAAGAAGCGAAGGCGCTGGCCCAAAGTTTGTATGATGCGATTAAGTCAGGGGAGCGGACTTTTGAGGATGTTGCTCAGAAAGACTCTGATGATAAAGTAGCAGCTGAAAATAACGGTGTAGTAGCTGATGTCGTTATGGGTGATTGGGGGCCATTATTTCAGAATGCTGTATTTGCATTGGAAGCCAATCAGGTGTCTGAGCCGGTCAAAACTGAGGCAGGTTATGAACTCCTGCGTGTAAACACTATTACTAAGGCTGTACAGAAATCGTTTGCCGATGCTAAGTCGGAGTTAGAAGACGATTACCGCAAGACTAAAGCTGCTGATCTATACCTGGATAAAACCGACCAGGTGCAGACGGTGGCTTATGAGCAAAGTGGTGATTTAGCTCCAGCAGCGCAGGCGGCGGGCTTAACTGTTAAGACCACTGACTGGGTGACACGCACTAAAGGTGAAGGGATTGCAGAAAACCCTAAAGTACTGGATGCGGCCTTTTCGGAAGATGTGCTTGGTGGTGGGAAAAATTCTGAGCCATTGGAACTGTCTGATGCTCAGGCTGTTGTAGTGCGGGTTACTGAACAAGAAGCTGCTAAGCAGAAATCACTGGATGATGTCAAAGATGAAATCGTCAGCACCTTGAAAGCAGAGGAAGCACGTCAGTTGACCGCCAAAAAAGGTGAGGAGCTTCTGGCTGCTTTGACAGCTTCAGGTGATTGGTCTGCAGTGGAAGCTGAAGCCACTGAGAAGGCGGCGACTGCTGATAAAGCTGGTGCATCAGTTATTGAGACGGCTGGCAAGATCGAGCGAGTAGGTAGCCCATTACCTCCGGCTGTTGTCAGTGAGGCATTTGCGTTGCCACGACCTGAAGACGGTAAATCCAGCTGGGGTAGCGCTGTCATGGCAAATGGTGATTATGTGCTGGTTGCGGTGAAGTCGGTCGAAGATGGTGCTGCTGAGCTGGATGATAATGCTAAGCAATTGGTGAATGGTTCGGTTAGCAATCGTGAAGTGGGTGCTTTGCTAAAAGCCTTGCGGGAACGCGCTGAAATTGAGTTGGCACCAGAAAATATATAGCCTTACCGCTAAGTAGTCGTAAAAGAGCCTGCATGTCAGGCTCTTTTTACATGTTAACCTCGTTTAATTTTTTGGTTTTACCGTCCTGATATGAACATACATTTAAAAGCCTTGGGTTGTCGCCTGAACGAAGCTGAATTAGAGCAATGGTCACAGAAATTTCGTAGCAACGGGCACCAGATTGTTCAATCATCCCCTGATGCTGATGTGGTCATTCTCAATACCTGTGCGGTCACCAATGAGGCATCGGCTAAATCGCGGCGCTTGATGAATCGTTTATACCGTGATAATCCGGCGGCGAAATTGGTGGTATCCGGCTGTTATGCGACTTTGCAGGCTGATGAAGTGGCAGATAACCTGGGTGTTGATCTGGTGGTGCCAAATGATCAGAAAGATCAGCTACCAGAACAAGTGATGAAGGCGTTTGAATTGCCGATTATGCCCAAAATCGTGACTGAACCGGGTGAGTCTGGTTTGTTTATTCGTGGGCGGCATCGTGCTTTTATTAAAATTCAGGATGGTTGCCGTTATCGTTGCACCTTTTGCATTGTGACTGTGGCACGTGGCGCAGAGCGTAGCAGGCAGGAGGCTGATATCATTGATGAAATTAATCAGTTATCTCAGCAAGGTATACAGGAAATCGTACTGACGGGTGTGCATGTTGGTGGTTATGGCAGTGATCTGGATAACAGTACATTATATTCATTAGTACAGCGGGTGTTAGCGGAAACCGATATTCCACGCATTCGGTTTGCTTCTGTGGAGCCGTGGGACTTGCCGGATAATTTTTTTGCATTATTCAGTGATTCCCGGTTGATGCCACATATGCACCTGCCGATTCAGAGTGGTGCTGATTCTGTTTTACGTCGCATGGCGCGACGCTGTAAAACCGGTGAATTTACAACGCTACTTGAACAGGCAAGACGGGATGTTCTCGGTTTTAACGTGACAACAGATATTATTGTCGGTTTTCCTGGAGAGACGGAAGAAGAATGGGCTGAAACGCTGGCTTATGTTGAGAAAACCGGTTTTGGACACATCCACATATTCACTTATTCTGAGCGGGAAGGCACTAAGGCTGCTCGTCTTGACAACCGGGTTGCGGAACCTGTGCGCAAACAACGCAGTCAAACCTTGCATCAGTTGGCCGAACGGTTGAAGAAGAATTGGTTGCAACGGCAACTGGGTCAGTCAGTTAATGTGCTTTGGGAGCGGTGCAGAGAGGAGGGTGGTCAGGCTTTTTATAGCGGTTATACACCTAACTACTGCAAAGTTATCGCGCAAACGGACACTGTGGTGGCGCTGGAAAATAAAATTACATCGGTACGTTTGCGTGCTCTCGATGATGGGAGTGCTGTTTTGCAAGGAGAGTTTGTGTGATGTCTGCTAACAGATCTAAATGCCGTGGATTCCTGCTCAGTTTATTTGTCGGTTTGTTTTTAATCAGTGGCTGTATGTCTTCTGAGCAACAACAGGCACGGGAAGTAGCTAATAGCTTTTGGCAGGCGGTGTTGGACAAAGATATGGAGACCGCTAAAGGATTAGTGACTTGGGAAAGCGTTGAATACCTGAAGTTTCTCAGTAATGACAAAGTGATTGCGCAAAATTTTGAAACCGGTGAACTGCAAATTACTGATGGTGTGGCTGAGATTGCCACGGTGCTGAACAGTGGCTCAACCGCTGAAATGCAGATACCAGTGCGTACGGTATTGGTTCGTCATGAAGATGGCTGGCTGGTGGATGTGCAAAAAACATTGGGTTCTATGGTCAGTGGAGCTATGGGGAGTATCGTTGATCAATTGAATAGTTTTATGCAGGACGGTCTTAAAGGGCTAGATGAGTCGCTGAGTGATAGCATTGATCAGTTGGGCAAAACACTGGAGAACGGTTTGCAGGATTTACAAAAAGAATTATCGAAGCCTCCGGTAGTTCCCCATAAAAATGACAAGCAGGCAATTTGAGTTTGTGTGTGGTTCTTGGCGCTAATCACTGATTCATAACTATTTATTTGTAGGTATTTTTTTTTAGATCATACTTTTGGGAACTATCTTTACTAAGATCGTTCTTAATAAAAAGTGTTTTTATGGTAGTGTTCGCTGAGTAGTTGCAATATTAATCACCTCTTTGCAGGTCTGATGTCCATATAAGGCAAGAAATTACCTGTTTGTCAGTAGCCTGCTGGTCATTGTTATATTTTATTTGCTACCTTGTTGTTGAAGCCGGAAGTTGGGTGTAGTGTTTCCGGTTAATTCTGAGCCCCATTTTTCGTGATCAGAGTAAGTCATGCCAAAATTAGTCATTAAGCAGGATGTTGGAACTGCTGGCCGTAATGCCAGGCAGGTTAAGTGGTTGTCGCTGGGTGGTTTGTTATTGTTACTGATAACAGTTGCCGGTGCGGCCTATTTGTCCACACGCCCGGTTATTACGTCTCCAGTGCAACAAGCGCTGGCATTAGATAGTGCACAGAACCCGGAGGTAAAGGCTAAGTACTTATCCATGCACCGGGTTTTCAATCAGCTGGGCGTGGAGCATGAAAAACTGTCTTCGCAGGGGCTTGATGACTATGAAAAAAATGTCAGGTTGCTGGATAAGTCTGGAGAAATTTTGTTGCATCTTGATGATATGAGTGCTCTGACGGATCAGCTGGGTTTGGACGACGACGAGTATCACCAATTGTTTAATCGGTATCAGTTTAATAAAGATTATTGGCAAGCAAAATCACATTTCAGGCAGTTGCGTGTCAGCCGTTTTGAAAACGGTGGTCAAACTACAGTTCCCGTCGTTGAAGAAGCGGTCATTTCAGCGGATACGCCAAAGAAAAAATTCCAGTTTGCAAAACCACCTGCCGGAATGGAGTTACCTGCTGGTTTCTGTGATTTAAGTAATGCTGCAAGCTGTAAACCTGAAGCAGCGCAAGCTCAGGTAACTGAAGCGTTATTGCCGTTACCTATTGATGACACGGCAAGCCAGCCCAAGAAAAAATTCCAGTTTGCAAAACCACCTGCCGGAATGGAGTTACCCGCTGGTTTTTGTGATTTAAGTAACTCTGAAAGCTGCAAACCTGAAACAGCTCAAGCACAGCCTGACGAGTTATTACTGCCTCTACCTGCTGATATTCCTGCTGATGCAGTTACTAGCAAACCAAAGATGAAGTTTCAGTTTGCCAAGCCACCTGAGGGAATGGAATTACCCGACGGTTTTTGTGACCTAAGTAATCCGGCTAGTTGTAAACCTGAACAAGAGGCTATGGTGGCAGGGGATGACAACAGTAAGGTGAACAACTGATAGTTTGGAGCTTATCAAAAAAAACAGGCCGGTTCTTACCGGCCTGTTTTGTATAAATGATTTAATAAAGTCTTTTACTGTGCAGCTGGTGTTGCCGTATTAGCTGCCGGGCCAGGTGCTGTAGGAACAACGGGTGCTATTGGCATAGCCGGTGCCATCATAGGCGCTGTACCATAAGGTGCTGGAGCAGGCATCATCGGCATGTTGCCATACGGATTTGCATTGCTATTGAACGGCATATTGAAGCCATTGCCACTATTAAATGGCATGTTAAAGCCGTTGCCGCCATTATTGAACGGCATGTTGAAGCCATTACCACCATTATTGAACGGCATACGAAAACCATTGTTGCCATTGGTGAATGGCATGTTGAAGTTGTTGCCACCGCCATAGTTGTCGTCACTGTCGAAGCTGTCCATCATTTCTTCCATCCAGTACATCGGAGTCCATTGAGGGAAGTCGCTTTGTTCATAATAAGGGCCATAAGGCCCCATTTTCCACTCGCCATTATTGTTATCAAAAAAGTCAAAACTCGCACTGGCGGATGCAGACAAGGCTAATAAACTTAATCCTACTAAAATCTTTTTCATTACAGTATCTCCTGAACGCGGTATGTATTTTCCGGACTGACTGAGGAGCCAATCGATAAACAAAACTATATCAGTGTATTCTAATATAGTCTAGCGCTAATATTGTTAATTTATCTAACAAGAGGAAATTTTGTGAGTTGGGTGTCTGTCGCTATAGCATCAAGGGGCACATCCCAGGGCTGCCTGGGGAGTGATTCTACCTGCTGGAATTGATAGGCAATACCCAGTAATGTTGGTTTGCGTATTTGTTCGGAGCGCATTTTGAACGCAAAGCTACGGTCATAATACCCGCCACCCATGCCTAAACGACTGCCCGCTGGGTCGAATGCTAATAATGGCATAACTACCAAGTCCAGCTTTCGTGCTGACTTTAGCTGGCTGTATCTTATGATGGGTTCCGGAATTTGGTATTGATTTAAACGAAAACGGGTACGTTTATTCCAGCGTACAAAAACCAAGCCATGCTGCTTATACAGTGAGAGTACTGGCAGATAAAACTGTTGACCGGCTCTGCCAAATTTCGGTAGCTGAGACGGGTCTATTTCACCACGTACCGGTAGGTAGATGGCAATATTTTTTGCAGAGCGGAATGGCACTGAACGTTGCAAGCGCTGTATGGCCAGAGAGGACATATGTTGTTGCTGGTTTTTGCTTAGTGCCAAGCGTTGTTGCTTGAGCTGTTTTCTGAGAGTTTGCAGTGGGGTGTTCATCTCAGTGTACTTTGCTGGAAAAGGCTTTAGCTTAGCGCTTTATTCTGCCGCATGGAACACTAATTCAACATCTCCAACATGGAAGCTGTCACTCTCATTGAGTTGAATCGTTTCTGGTGTACCGTCCTCAGCAGTGCCATGCAAAAGATATTTACCCCTTGACGTTCGTTCTATAGTGATACTACCCGTGTCTTTTTCTCCCAGTGTGATTTGCTCGCGCTCCAATGGAATGACATTACCTTGTTTTATGCCAGTGCGGATTTCCAGCCAAGGTGTTCCCGGTGCTTTGGTGATACGGGGGTGTACACTGAGTTGGCGTAGCTGAGTCAATAAATTCACGGAGCTGTGAAAAGTGAGCTGGTATTTACCAATACTGATGGTGTCCTTATCGATCAGCAAGTGTTTCCTGATTGGGTGTGAATTAACATAAACACCATTGGTGCTATGAGTGTCCTCAAGAAAACAGTCCTCCCCAGTGTTTATTAGCTTTGCATGGTGACCACTGATAGTACGTTCAGGCAGGATAATGTCACACTTTTGGTCCCGTCCAATGATATATGTTGGCTTTGTCAGTTTGACACGTTTGGTGACTTGGCTGTTGAGGCTGATGGTGAGTTGAGACATATCCGGCCAGATTGTTGTTAATGGGTTATTTAATGTTACAAGCAGAGGCGTTAGTACTCTCTGCTCAATTAGTTCTATCGGTTCAGCCTTTTGTCTGCAAATTATAACGACAGGCGGGAGTATGGAGGAATCAGGCCGGAGGCATTGTCCGCAGCACCTGGATTAAACGATCAACGTTTTTGCGGGGTACGGCAATCCGGTTAGAGAGCCTTGGCTGAGTGATGCCTTTGCGGAAATTAGGGTTGAGGCGGGTCAGTAAATTCCCCGGTAGTCCGGCACGCAAGGCGGCCTGGCGCAAATTAACCGGCTTACTCAGTGAGACCTGAACGAGTTTGGCTGAGTTCGGTGTCGCTGGCAGGCGCAGGCCATACTGATTTGATTTGCTTAATAGCTCTCTGAACGCCAGTAGCCGTGGCACATAATTCATAGTTTCTTTAGGTAGCGAAAGATTCCAGTAGCTGGGCGATTTACCTGCTCTGCGTGCTTTGGCTACAGCACGGTGAACACAGTTTTCTCCACAATTGTAAGCGGCTAAGGCTTTCAGCCAGTCGCCCCTGAATTCTCTATGCAGTTTTTGCAGGTAGTTTAGTGCAGCATTCGTCGCGGCAAACGGGTCCATTCTTGCATCAAAGCCTCGGGTTTGTTTTAGCCCGTAGGCGCGTCCGGTGGAAGGAATGAATTGCCATAATCCCGCCGCACTGGCGTGAGAGAAAACATCAAGTCTGAAACCGCTTTCGACAAAAGGTAGTAAAGCAATTTCTGCAGGTATGCCCCGACGATTCACCTCTTCAATAATCATGTGCATAAATGGATCAGCGCGTTGAAACAAGGTGCTCATGTGGCTGGGTTTGCTGCCATAGGAACGTATATATTTTCTGACACGGTAGTTATTTGAATAATCAGGCAAGCCATAGGTTTTGGTAACACGGCTCCACACAGTGCCACCGGCTGGTGCACCTATCGGATATTGCTGACGTGGCTGTGCAAATGAAGCTTGTTGAAAGTGTGGTTGGTTATTAGAAGCAGGCTGTGGCGCTGGTTGACGATATTGGTGACGCGGTGGTTGCTGGTATTGCTGTTGCGGGTCTTGATAGCGTGGTTGTTGCTGTCTCGCCTGGTAGTTTTGCGGTTGCTGATAGCTCTGTTGGTTGTACATCTGTCCGAGTGGCAGTGCATTCGGTATATGAGGGTCGAAAATACCACCTTGTGCCTGTAACTGACTGGTAGTGGTGAATAGTGCGCACGTTGCAGCGGCCCTGACTGCAAAGTGAAGGTGAGATTGTTGCCCCATTTTTATTATTGCCCCGTTTGTATGTTGTTTTTAGCTTTTATGTCGCCAGTTTGAAATATTGTGTACGCACGCCCTTGGCGTTCACTGACTGGCTCAATATATTTGATTGTTTAGTGAGTCTAATGTGGTTATTGTTGATTGATCCTGAATATTCGTATTGTTTTTTCATTAACTAAATTTTTTAGTTAATAATATAAATTGATTGATGTGGGTGGTAATTTGCCAAATCTAACACTGATAATGGACACCCCTTTGTGAGAGTGTCATGTCGAGTCGCTATCCAGCAGTGGTATGAGTCTGTTGCCGGACAAAATGCGGCAACTGCAGTGCAATCAGCTGTTGCTGAGATGAGTAATGATATTTTTGGTTATTATGCCGCCCAGGTGGGTGAGTTGGCGGGGGAATACACCTTGCTGCATGATTCCCGGATTCGAAGCTGTTTCAGTGTTGCGCTTGATGAGCAGGTAGGTATGGATGCCAGTATTGATTTAGTGGCTGACCCCGCTGCTTTGCCTTTGGTGTTTGATAATTTAGATTTGGTGGTGGTTAGCCATGTGCTTGATTGCACCGCTTCACCACATGATGTATTACGTGAAATCGACCGGGTGCTGGTGCCGGAAGGACATTGTATTCTGATTGCTTTTAACGCTTTCAGTCTTCGTGGTCTTAGTCTGGCACTTAAAAATTTAGTGCGGCGTGATGAGAGTCATTCATTATATACAGCATTTCGGGTACAGGACTGGTTTGAGGTGTTGGGTTTTGAAGTGTTGGAAGTACGCACTGTCGGGCACCGCTATAATATCGATCGTTGGTCGGTAGTAAATCGGCTGGGCTGGCTCAAGTGGTTGGCTGATAAATATTCCCAGTCATTCGGACATGTGCGCCTGATCCATGTGCGCAAAAAAGTAGTGAAAATGACACCCTGGAAACCCAAGCTCAGGACACCACCGATATTGAAGCCGGGCATGGCGGTTAATACCAATGGTGCGAACAGGCATAAAAAAGTTTCACCCCAAGCATGCAAGTCTTGGACTTGCACAGTAACAGCGGTAAACAATTCAAAGGAGCATGAATGAAAAAAGTAGAAATTTTTACTGATGGCGCTTGTCGTGGTAATCCGGGTAAAGGTGGCTGGGGCACTTTATTACGCCTTGGTGATAAGGAGCGTGAGCTGTATGGCTATCAGCATGAAACCACAAATAATCAGATGGAGATGATGGCGGCCATTCAGGGTTTGGAGGCTTTAAAAGAACCGTGTCAGGTGGTGTTAACGACGGATTCAAAATATGTCATGCAGGGTATTACTGAGTGGATTCATGGCTGGAAGAAAAAGAACTGGAAAAATGCAGCTGGTAAACCTGTTAAAAATAAAGAGTTATGGCAACGGCTTGATAAGGCCAGACAAGGGCATGAGATTGATTGGAAGTGGGTTAAGGGCCACAGCGGTCACGTGGAAAATGAGCGGGTAGATGCGCTGGCGAATAAAGCGATTGATGAACATGACGCTATTACAGCACAGTAACGCACATGAAAAAGCTTTACCGCAAGCATGAAAGTTTATGACTTTCACGGTAAGTAGCCTCTTATTTTGATGATCAGTGAAGATTAAGGTAATTAACCATGCGACAAGTTATTTTGGATACGGAAACCACAGGACTGGAGCCTAAAGAAGGCCACCGCATTATTGAGGTGGGCTGTGTGGAGATGGTCGACCGCCAATTGACGGGCAATAATTTCTGGCAGTATCTGCAGCCTGATCGGGAGATTGATCAGGGAGCAATGGATGTCCATGGAATTACTAACGAATTTCTGGCTGACAAGCCCCGGTTTAAGGACATTGCTGATGATCTGGTGGCTTATTTAGATGGCGCGGAACTTATTATTCATAACGCCCCCTTTGACATCGGTTTTCTGAATAGTGAGCTGAAGAAAGCCGGTGCCAAATTCAAAACTATGAATGACTATTGTACGGTGATAGACACGCTGGTGATGGCGCGGGATTTGTTTCCGGGGCAGCGCAATTCATTGGATGCCTTGTGTAAGCGTTATAGCATCAATAATGGTCATCGGACTCTGCACGGTGCTTTGCTCGATTCGGAAATTCTGGGTGATGTTTACCTGGCGATGACTGGTGGCCAGGTGGACTTGTTGCTGGGTAGTAAAGAAGATAATAAAGCTGCGGCGGGTCAGTTGGCCGGTGGTATCCGCAGAATCGATTTAGATGTGAGTCATTTGCCGGTGCTGCGGGCAGATGAGGGTGAGTTGGCAGCGCATGCTGAACGCTTGGCTGCTATTGAGTCTGCTTCAGGAAAAGTGTTGTGGGCTGATTAGTCAGTGCGGATCTCCACACCTGTTCTGGTGTGTTCTAAATTATAGGATGTTATGAGTTAAACATTCTGTTTTATTTTAATTAAGATAATCCTTATACTTCAAGCCATCTTAATCACATGCTGATCACCCACGGTGACATCAGCGTGTAAACACAACAAGGAAATGAGTGATGTTTGAAAATAAAGAAGGTCAGCGCGTACCAGCGGTTACATTCCATACCCGTGAAGGGTCTGATTGGGCTGATGTTAGCAGTGATGATATTTTTGCAGGCAAGACTGTTGTAGTTTTTTCATTGCCGGGTGCCTTCACACCGACATGTTCATCCAGTCACGTGCCACGTTATAATCAATTGTTTGATGCTTTCAAAGCACAGGGTGTTGACGAAATTGTTTGTATGTCAGTGAATGATACTTTCGTAATGAATGAGTGGAAAGTTGATCAGCACGCTGACAATATCCGTTTTCTTCCGGATGGTAACGGTGAGTTTACTGATGGTATGGGTTTGTTGGTCGATAAGAATGAGTTAGGTTTTGGTAAGCGTTCGTGGCGTTATTCCATGCTGGTTAAAGACGGTGTGGTAGAAAAGCAGTTTATTGAACCTGATCTTCCGGGCGACCCTTTTGAAGTGTCGGATGCGGATACCATGTTTGCCTATCTGGCACCGAATGCTGCTAAGCCGAAAGATATTACGGTATTCTCTCGTCCGGGCTGCCCGTTCTGTGCAAAATCAAAAGCCGCACTGACTGATGCGGGTTTGAGTTATGAAGAGCTGGTGCTGAATCGTGATTATACCAGTCGCACCTTGTTGGCGGTTGCGGGTAAAGATGCGGTACCACAGATTTTCATTAATGGTGAGCACATCGGCGGTTCTGATGAGTTGGAGCAATTGCTGAACGGATAAGCATCTGTTTTATCAATCTTAGCGTATTAAATAGGACTGTCTTTTTGGTAGTCTCCAAACGTATAAGCCTGTTTTCGGACAGGCTTATACACATTACATCAGTGAATTTTCTGTATAGTGACGCTGTGGCAGGTTCCGGATTTCACACTAACATTTTTTGATTAAGAGGTGAGCATGAGTAAGCATTTTGATTTGATAGCCATTGGTGCGGGTAGTGGTGGTTTATCTGTTGTCGAACGGGCAGCAAAATATGGGGCAAAATGTGCAGTCATTGAATCCGGCGAGTTGGGTGGAACCTGTGTTAATCGCGGTTGTGTGCCTAAGAAAGTGATGTGGTATGGCGCAAATCTGGCGCATGCTATGCATCATGCCAGTGATTACGGTTTTGATGTTCAGGTCGGTAAGTTGAACTGGGAAAAGCTGGTCGCCAAACGTGAAAATATGATCGGTGGTATTAATGATTGGTACTACGACTTTCTGAATGAATCCGGTGTTGAGCTGATCGAAGGTGCAGCGCGTTTTGTTGATGCTCATACATTGGAAGTAGGTGGTGATACTTATACTGCAGATCACATTGTGATTGCGACGGGTGGACGTCCTACGCCAGTGCCTGCTGATTTGGTGGGTGGCGAATATGCTATTAATTCAGATGAGTTTTTTGAGCTGGATGAAGTGCAGCCTCAGAAAGTAGCCGTCGTGGGTGGTGGTTATATCGCCTTTGAGTTGGCGGGTGTATTACATGCGCTGGGTACGGAAACACATCTGCTGCATCAGGGGCGCTCGATCCTGGCTGGTTTTGACCATTCGATTCGTGAAGCATTGCTTCAGCAAATGGGGTCGGAAGGTATTGTTAGCAATGACAAGGATAAAATTGCCAGTATCAAGGAACAGGCTGATGGCAAATTAACCATTAACTTTGCAAATGGTACTCAGCTGGAAAATCTGGATCAGGTGTTATGGGCAGCCGGACGTGTGCCTAATACTGATGATATTGCGATTGAAAATGCCGGTATCAAATTGGTAAATGGTGGTTTGATTGATGTTAATGAGTTCCAGGAAACCAGCACCAAAGGTGTTTATGCGCTGGGCGATATTATCAACATGCGTGGCGTTCAGTTAACACCGGTAGCGATTGCGGCAGGGCGGCGTTTGGGTGATCGTTTATACGGCGGCATGACTGACCGTAAGCTGGATTACAACCTGATTCCTACGGTGATGTTTACCCATCCTCCGATTGGCACGATTGGCCTGACTGAAGAAGAGGCCCGCGAGCAATATGGTGATGCGGTTAAGGTTTACTCTACCAACTTCAATCCGATGTATTACGCTTTCACACAGCACAAAGTCAAAACAGTGATGAAACTAGTGGTACTGGGCGAGGAAGAAAAGGTCATTGGTTGCCACTTGTTGGGCAAAGATGTTGATGAAATGCTGCAGGGTTTTGCGGTGGCCATTAAGATGGGCGCAACCAAGAAGGATTTCGACGATACCATCGCTATTCATCCGGTGAGTGCGGAAGAACTGGTAACGATGAAGTAGTGATTTTCAGGTACATCACGAAATAAGAAAAAGCCCAGTCTGGTTTTAAATCAGACTGGGCTTTTTTGTTTGCCCGGCATGGCGGGCAACCCAGCCTGCGTTAGCAGGCATCACCCCGATCGGGGGGAAGATAATCTGACTGGCAAGGGCGTTGCGGGTAACGGCAGGGTCTGAAGGAAGCCATAGGAAGTTAACGGTACAT
>CALHAO010000211.1 GCA_937931765.1 uncultured Thiotrichaceae bacterium | reverse complement strand
CAGGATGGCTTTGGCTACCCCGGCTTTCAGGTGCAGTCGCTGGAAAATCCGGCCATGCGCCGTAAATATGGCTTGAATGAAGAACAAACCGGCATTCTGGTGCATAAAGTTTACGAAAACACCCCTGCAGAAGAACTGGTTAATGTTGGCGACATTATTACTGCTATTGATGGCAACGCCATTCAAAACAACGGCACCGTTGAATTCCGGCCCGGCGAATACCTGGATTACACACATTACATCGACATCCACCAGCTGGGCGAAGCCGTTAAACTGGATATTATTCGTGACAGCAAGCCTACTCAGGTAGCTATAACACTGGATAAACCTGGCAAAGACTACCTATTGGTTAAACCAAACCAGTATGACAAACAGCCGACCTATTACATCTATGGCGGCTTTGTGTTTATGCCGTTAAATCAGGATCTGCTGGACAGCATGGACCCGGTTCCGGCATCACTGGCTGCTGCTGCTATGAGTCCGCCCAGCGAAGAGTTGCAGGAAGTAGTCATTATGACCAAGGTGCTGCCAGCGGACATCAACAAAGATCACCATCACGACTCCAGATTGGTTATCGAGAAAATCAATGGTGAGAAATTTGCTAACTTCAGCGAGTTCTTTGACAAGATCCAAAACAGCAAAACTGATTTCACGCTATTGGAAGCAGACGATGGCTACCAGATTGTTATTGACAATAAAGAGGCGATGGAGAAACAGCCATCTATTCTGGCACGGTACGGTATCAATGCGGATCGCTCCAAGGATCTGATAGAACAGCCGAAGCTCAAAACGGCCAGCAACGAACAGTAGCGAGCTACAGAAATGTCTATTCGCCAGCTCCCAGACCACCTCATCAACCAGATAGCTGCTGGTGAGGTAGTCGAGCGCCCTTCTTCCGTAATCAAAGAGTTACTGGAAAATGCGGTGGATGCCGGTGCCAGCCAGATTGATATAGATATCGAACAAGGTGGCGTAAAGCGCATCCGGATTCGTGATAATGGCTGTGGCATTCCGAAAAAAGAGCTGGCACTGGCACTAAGTCGGCACGCTACCAGTAAAATCAGCAGCCTTGATGATCTGGAGCAGGTGCGTAGCTTAGGATTTCGCGGCGAAGCACTGCCCAGTATTTCATCAGTGTCACGTCTGACACTGGATTCACAAAGCCAGAATGAGGATCAGGGCTGGTCATTAAAAATGGAAGGCGAAAAACCTGGAACGCCAGAACCAAGCCCACACGCCACCGGCACCACTATTGATGTCAGAGACTTATTTTTCAATGTTCCGGCACGGCGCAAATTCCTGAAAACCGAAAAAACCGAATTCCGCCACATTGAAGACATGGTGCGCAAGATTGCCCTGAGTCGCTTTGATGTCGGCGTTAATCTGCGGCACAATCAAAAAAGCATTATACACCTGCGCAGTGCTGCCAATCGTTTTGAGTCCGAACGGCGCTTAGCAGAAATCTGTGGCCGCAAGTTTGTCGAGAGCAGTCATTATTTGGATTATGAAGCAGCAGGCTTGCGACTCTGGGGCTGGGTAGGCTTGCCGACCTTTTCGCGCTCACAGGCTGACTTACAATACTTCTATGTCAATGCACGTAATGTACGCGACCGACTGATCACCCACGCAGTACGCCAGGCATATCAGGATGTGCTTTATCATGGCCGCCACCCGGCTTATGTCTTGTATCTGGAAGTTGATCCCAAGCTGGTTGATGTGAACGCCCACCCGACCAAACAGGAAGTTCGCTTCCGTGAAGGGCGGTTGGTGCATGACTTTCTGTTCCGCACCTTACATAAAGCACTGGCTGATTTACGCCCTGGTGAAGGCACTGCGCCCACTCACCTGCCTGAATCTAATGCCTCAGGCTCAGCAGCCAGCAGTGATCCAACGCATAGCTCCGGACAAGCTCATTCCAACCCATCAGCACAAAACCCAACGTCTGGTAACGCCAGTAATACCCCACATAACCCGGCCAGCTCTGGTAGCTATTTTTCCTACCATCCGGATAATCACAAACAAAACCGCTTGCAAATGCCGGTGCGTGATTCAATGGCCGCCTACAGCAAACTGTATGCACCGCTACCAGATAATTCAGGTTTAGCCCCAAAGACTGAAGCTGAGCAGGAAAGTGACATTCCACCATTGGGGTTCGCCGTTGCTCAACTGCATGGTATCTATATTCTGGCGCAAAATGAGCATGGCTTGATTGTGGTGGATATGCACGCTGCCCATGAGCGCATCACCTATGAGCAGCTAAAGCAGAGCATGCACACAGATGCCATCCGCTCTCAGCCTTTATTAGTCCCACAAGCGATTAATATCAGCCGTAAAGAAGCTGATTATGCCGTGCAGCATCAGGCAACATTTAAAGATTTAGGCTTTGAACTGGATCGCTTAGGCATGGAAAAACTGGCCATTCGAGCCGTGCCCAGCCTGCTAAAAGATTCCGATACGGAAGCACTGGTACGTGATGTGCTAGCTGACCTGATTACTCATGGTGAGAGTCAACGCATCCAGCAAGCCATGAATGAAATACTTTCCACTATGGCCTGCCACGGTTCCATCAGAGCCAATCGCAGACTCACGGTGCCGGAAATGAATTCATTATTACGCGATATGGAACGCACTGAGCGCAGCGGACAGTGTAATCATGGCCGCCCCACCTGGACACAAATGAGCCTTAACCAGATCGATAAATTATTCATGCGTGGCCAATAATGGACAGCAAAAACCCGGAACGTCCACTACCCAAAGCCATTTGTGTGATGGGGCCTACAGCCAGCGGCAAAACGGGACTGGCCATAGCGTTACGCGAACATCTGCCGGTTGAACTGATTAGTGTGGATTCGGCACTGGTCTATAAAGACATGAATATCGGCACAGCAAAACCTTCTGCGGAAGAGTTGCAACAAGCTCCGCACCGCCTCATTGACTTTCTCGACCCGGCACAATCTTATTCTGCCGCCACCTTTCGTAAAGATGCCCTGGAAGAAATGGCAGATATAACAGCACAGGGGCGCATTCCCTTACTGGTGGGTGGCACTATGCTGTACTTTCGAGCGCTGGAACAAGGTTTATCGCACTTACCCTCCGCCAGTCCGGAAATACGTGCCAGATTAGATGAAGAAGCGGCACAATCAAGCTGGGAGGCACTGCATCAACGCTTAGCATTAATTGACCCCGAAGCCGCCGCCCGCATCCACCCCAATGACCCGCAACGCTTACAACGGGCGCTGGAAATTTATGAGTTAACCGGCCAACCGATGAGTGCACTACAGAAGGCCGCAAGGTATGATGCCTGTCCCTATCAACTGCACAAAATTGCCCTGTTGCCAGAAGACAGAAGTTGGCTGCACCAACGTATTGAACAGCGCTTTGACCTCATGTTAAAACAAGGGTTCCTTGATGAAGTGAGGGAGCTTTATCAACGTGGTGACCTGACAACCGATATGCCTGCGGTCAGAGCCGTTGGCTACCGGCAGGTTTGGGAATATTTAGCTGGCAAAATAGACTACAATATGATGCGCAATCGTGCTATCGTGGCGACAAGGCAGCTTGCTAAGCGTCAAATGACTTGGTTACGTTCTGAACAAGGACTTAATCAGTATCATGCCGAAAATTACAACCTTTTATCGGTCATGAAGATGACTTCAACGTTTATTTCCGGATAAGCGGATATGTCCGACAAACAGGTGTTTTGATAACAAAATTTAACTGGTAGGCTTCTTCAATCGGCTATTAACTAAACATTAATTACTTTTTAACCGATATACTTATACCAAAATAACCACAACCCCAATATAAAGACTTAGGAGAAAACCAACATGTCGAAAGGGCATACATTACAAGAACCCTTCCTCAATGCATTAAGAAAGGAACGGATTCCAGTTTCAATCTACCTTGTGAACGGTATCAAGTTACAAGGGCATGTCGAATCTTTTGACCAGTTTGTCGTTTTACTCGGCAACACGGTCAGTCAACTGGTTTATAAGCATGCCATCTCAACCATCGTTCCAGCTCGCCCCATCAAGCTGAACCTGGCTACAGAATAAGTACCGCATACCTTGGAACTGTTTGAACGGCCGGAATCCGGTAATAACGCAATTCTTGTTCAGATAAGTTTTAATACTGATGAGACCCCCAAAGACGAGCACGAGTTCAAAGAACTCGCGCGGTCTGCGGGTGCTGAAATCAAATACGTACTTACCGGCAATAAAAAGTCACCCGAATCACGCAGATTCATTGGTGAAGGCAA
>CALHAO010000210.1 GCA_937931765.1 uncultured Thiotrichaceae bacterium | reverse complement strand
TGGTCGGTGTTGCAATTACCTCACTGGGGTTGGCCTTAATAGTGCGAATTAAAGAAGCCTATGGAACGATCAATGAAGACGAGATTGTGCGGATGGATAGGGAAGAAGAAACTCGCAGGGCTAAGCTATGACTGAGCAATTACCTGCCTTGCAGGTGGTCATTCCTCTGCTGATTGCTCCTGTCATTTTTTTGCTGAATCATGCACGTACTGCTTGGTTAGCGGGTGTGGCTGTGAGTTGGGTCAGTCTGCTGATTTCCATTCTGTTATTGATGCAGGTGCTGGAAAGCGGCCCGATTCAGTATGAGTTCGGTGGTTGGGAGCCGCCTTGGGGTATCGCTTATAATGTCGATAAGCTGAATGCTTTTGTGCTGTTGATTGTCTCTGGCATTGCGGCAGTTATTTTCCCATTTTCATGGCAGAGTATCCAACGCGAAATCCCCGCAAAGCTACATGTGTTGTTCTACACCGCATTGCTACTGTGTTTTGCCGGTTTATTGGGCATGACCATTACCGGTGATGCGTTCAATCTGTTTGTGCTATTAGAAATATCCTCGCTTGCCACTTACACCCTGATTAGTCTGGGTAAAGACCGGCGCTCGCTAACAGCTGCTTTCCAGTACCTGGTGATGGGTACGATTGGTAGTACGTTTATTCTGATTGGTGTTGGTCTGCTGTATATGCTGACTGGCACACTCAATATGGCCGATTTGGCGGTCAGACTGGATGATTTACAGGATTCTTCACGCACGCTGCAGGCAGCTTTCGCTTTTCTGGTGGTGGGTATTGGTCTGAAGCTGGCCATGTTCCCGCTGCATCTGTGGTTACCCGGCGCGTATTCAACCGCGCCCTCGGTGGTGTCAGCATTTCTGGCAGCGACAGCGACCAAGGTGGCGGTTTATGCACTGTTACGCTTCTTGTTCACGGTCTTCGGTGCTGATTTTACCTATGACCTGATGCATGTCGATTACCTGTTTGTGCCGCTGGCAGTGATTTCTATTTTGTTTGCCTCCCTGGTGGCGGTATTCCAAAGTGGTCTTAAGCGCATGCTGGCTTATTCCTCGGTGGCACAGATTGGTTATATGCTGCTGGGTATTGGTCTGGCGAATGAGCATGGCCTGACTGCGACGTTATTACACCTGTTTAATCATGCGCTGATGAAAGGCGCATTGTTCCTGGCGGTGGCGATGATTTTCTTTCGCACCGGCGGCTCGTCGATGCGGTATCTGGCCGGTTTGGGGCAGCAAATGCCGTGGACAATGGCGGCGTTTGTGATTGGCGGGTTGAGTTTGATTGGTGTGCCGCTGACGGTGGGTTTTATCTCAAAGTGGTATCTGATTCTGGCGAGTATTGAGCGGGGCTGGTGGCCGATTACAGCAGTGATTCTGATTGCTTCGCTGATTGCTGTGGTTTATGTCTGGCGGGTCGTTGAAATGGCTTATTTCAAGCAGCGTCCTGCGGACTTACCAGCTGTTAAAGAAGCGCCACTGGGTTTATTGATTCCCACTTGGATATTAGTATTAGCCAATCTCTGGTTTGGTATTAATGCCACTATGACTGCCGGTATTGCGCAATCCACCGCTAAAATATTGCTGGGAGGTGGCGCATGATGCTCTCAGCAGAAAATGCCATTCTGGCTGCACTGATTATTCCATTGTTGGGTGTTGTGGGTATTTTGTTATTCCGCCGCTCTGCTAATTTACGTGAAGGTGCAACGCTCCTAAGCGCACTGGCGCTGTTGTTTGTGGTGGCGGGATTGTTACCTGCCATTCTGGCTGGAGAACAACCGGAGCTGAGGCTGACGACTATACTGCCGGGGCTGGATATTGCCTTTAAAATCGAACCGCTAGGCATGATCTTCGCTGGGGTTGCCGCCTTTTTGTGGCCGGTCGCCTCGTTGTATTCCATTGGCTATATGCGCGGCAATAACGAGAAGCATCAGACACGGTTTTATGTTTTCTTCGCAGTAGCCATTGCGGCGGCGATGGGGGTTGCGTTTTCTGCGAACCTGGTGACGCTGTTCATTTTCTATGAAATATTAACCATCTCTACTTACCCGTTAGTCACGCATAAAGGCAATGACGATGCTTTGAAAGCGGGTCGGGTATATATGGGCATCCTACTCAGTACGTCGGTGGGTTTGTTGCTGCCTGCCATTATCTGGACATGGCATATCACCGGCACTACAGACTTTACGGCGGGTGGCATTATTGGTGATCAGCTCAGCGGGCCAATGCTGACTGTGTTGGCTGCGATGTTTATTTACGGGATCGGTAAGGCGGCAGTGATGCCGATGCAGCGCTGGTTGCCTGCCGCTATGGTTGCGCCCACGCCGGTCAGCGCCTTGTTGCATGCGGTGGCGGTCGTTAAAGCCGGGGTGTTCAGTGTTATTAAAGTAGTGGTCTATATTCTGGGCGTGGAAAACCTGCAGAATGCACCTAATATTGAGTGGCTGATGTATGTGGCCGGTTTTACGGTGCTGGCGGCTTCGATTATCGCTCTGCAACAGGATAATCTAAAGCGTCGTCTGGCCTACTCAACTATTAGCCAATTATCTTACGTGGTCTTAGGGGCGATGATTCTTGCGCCAATTTCCATTGTCGGTGCAGCGCTGCATGTGGTCGCACACGCCTTTGGTAAGATCACTCTGTTCTTTGCGGCAGGTTCGATTTATACCGCAGCGCATAAAACTAAGGTGAGCGAGCTGAACGGGATTGGTCACCGGATGCCGTGGACAATGGCGGCGTTTACCCTTGGCGCATTATCAATGATTGGTGTGCCGCCTGCGGTGGGATTTATTTCCAAGTGGTACATCCTGATGGGAGCGTTTCAGGCTGAGCAGATGTTTGCGGTGGGTGTCATTGTGCTATCGACCTTGCTCAATGCAGCCTATTTCATTCCGATTATTTATGCGGCCTTTTTCAAAGAAGAGAATCCGAGGGA
>CALHAO010000209.1 GCA_937931765.1 uncultured Thiotrichaceae bacterium | reverse complement strand
TGCGTAAAGCTTGAAGTGGCTGCCCACAGTCTTAGAGTATTATGATGGGCTTGGTTTAAGAGTAGCGTTACAGGAGCGATAGTATGGATAAATTTTTAAAAGCGGCCATTGATGAAGCAAAATTAGGTAGGGACAATGGCGGTATTCCCATCGGTTCCGTGCTGGTCATTGATGGTCAGATTGTGGGTCGGGGACATAACCAACGCATACAAAAAGGCAGCTCAGTGTTACACGCCGAGATGGATTGTTTGGAAAACTCAGGCAGGCTTACAGCCGCTGATTATAAGCGGGCAACTTTATACTCAACATTGTCACCTTGTGATATGTGCAGTGGCGCGATACTGCTTTATGGTGTTCCAAAGGTGGTGGTTGGCGAAAACCAAACATTTTGCGGGCCTGAAGAATACCTTCAGTCACGGGGTGTTGAATTAGTTGTCCATGATGATGCCGAATGTCGTCAGATTATGGAGACGTTTATCGAAAAAAATCCAGTCTTGTGGAATGAAGATATTGGTGAATAAAACAGAGGGAATACAATCTCAGGAATATCCATCCGTATCATTTGGTGCTTTAGGCTTGTGTGATGAACTGTTGGAAACTGTTGCCGAGCAAGGTTACACAATACCTTCGCCGATACAGAGTGAAGCTATCCCAGCGGTGCTCAGTCAGCGTGATGTGATGGCGATAGCACACACGGGCACCGGCAAAACAGCTGGTTTTACGCTACCGATGGTGCAGTTATTGTCCGCTGGCACGAGTCCACAGCCTCACCATGTGCGTGCCTTAGTGATTACGCCGACCCGCGAGCTGGCTGCTCAGGTGGCTGATAGTGTTCAAACCTACAGTCACCAGCTGAATATTCGTGTCGCCGCCGTGTTTGGTGGTGCAAGGATTGAGCCGCAGATAGCCGCGCTGCAGGGTGGTTTGGATGTGCTGATTGCGACACCGGGCCGGTTGCTTGATCTGCATGAGCAACAGGCGGTTAACTTTGATCAGCTGGAGATAATGGTCTTAGATGAGGCTGACCGCATGCTGGATATGGGGTTTATCGACGATATTCGTCATATCCAAACGCTGCTGCCTGCCAAACATCAAACGCTAATGTTTTCAGCGACGTTTTCTAAAGCCATCAAGTCCTTTGCTAAAGGTATGTTAAGTGATCCGCTGTTGATTGAAGTGAAAGCTGCGCATAACACGGTCGATAAGATCAAGCAGAAAATACACCCCATAGACAAAGCGCGTAAAACTGAAGTGCTGATTCACCTGATTAAAAGAAATAATTGGCAGCAGGTGCTGGTTTTTACACGTACCAAACGTGGTGCTGATAGTTTGGTAGTCGAGCTGGGAAGTGCGGGTATTAACGCCGACTCAATCCACTCGAACAGAACCCAACACGCCCGCACCCGTGCCTTAGAGGGTTTTAAAGCCGGAAATCTTGCGGTACTGGTTGCCACCGATATTGCGGCACGGGGTATTGATGTTGATCACCTGCCCTGCGTGGTTAACTTTGAACTGCCCTATGTACCCGAAGACTACGTGCATCGCATTGGTCGTACCGGGCGGGCTGGCACTTCGGGTTTGGCGGTGTCCTTGGTCAGTGAGGATGAAACCAAGCAGCTGCAGTTGATTGAACGAGTCAGGGGCGGGCAGTTTAAGCGTGAGATTATTCCGGGTTTTGAACCGACGGAAAAGCCACCAGCAAATTCATCGGATGATGAGTATGGTAACTTTGAAGCGGATACTAAGCCGCGTCGTCGGGGCCGGTCGCGTGGACGTGGTGGTCGTGGCACTAGCTCGTCTAATCGAAAGCGCAAGTGAGTCACTGTTCGTCTCAAACGTTGCTGAGCTTAACTGATATTTATTTACTGTCTGACAGTATTCTGCCATAAAGGCTAGATAACCAACTGTTAGGTTAAGGCCTGCTAGCTATTAGCTATTAGATACGCCCCAAAAATGAACAAAAATAATAGTAATAAACCAGAAAAAACCATTGCTTATGCCCGTAATCGCTTTAGCAATACTCTGCTCGCCACCCAGTTCCTAATCCTGGCCAGCGCTTTAAATGCATACTTTTTAAGTAGTGAATTTATCGGACAACACCAAGTGCCTTATTTGTTTGGTATCCGTTTTGACGTTGCCCTGTTATCGGCCTGCGCCATTCTGGTCATTCCTCTTCTCCACATCGTGAGTCGTTATAGTTTAGAAAAAGCCACCTTTTGGTATTTTTGGTTATTGTCTGTCCTAACTGCGGTAATGGCTGTTGTTGAAGGCGGACTCTACAGCGTGCCGGTAATGTGCTTTCCGATTATTGCGATATTTGCTGCGTTGCATACCCAGCAAAGTGTATTTTTGTCTATTTGCGGTTTTTTCTCAGTTGTAGTTGTTTTAATGGCAATTAACCATAACTACGGCTGGTTTGAAGGCATGGTCACCTCTGGTAGTGCGCGCATGATCGATTTTTTGATTTTGGTGCTGATATCAAGTTATATCGCCTGGTCATTAGGTCGGGATATGAAACAATCAATAGCCCAACTGAAGTTTGAACACCAACAAGTGGTTGAGTCGAGAAAACTGATTCAGCATTTGGCCGATACAGACTCGCTGACTAATCTGGCAAATCGTAGTTACGCTATAACGCGCTTTGAAGCAATGCAGGCTGAGTTAGATCTCACCCATGAGGAAATCGGTTTATATTTTGTTGACTTAGATAACTTCAAAAGCATTAACGACATGTTTGACCATTACATGGGCGATAAATTGCTAAAAATTATAGCAAAACGCCTCAGCAGAATAGTGGATAAAAATGGCTTGGTTTGTAGGCTTGGAGGTGATGAATTTGCTTTATTCATTAAAGTTGGTCGGCCATTTGATCATGATGCCTTAGCCAGAGAAATTTTGGTATCACTGTCGGAACCGCATCTCATCCTGGGCACTCAATCCGAAATCACTGCTTCTATTGGTATTACGGTGATAAATGATAAAGACATTAGTTTTGATAATGCCCGCAAGCAAGCCGATATGGCGATGTATAAATCCAAACAGTCGGGCAAAAATGATTACCATCAGTACAGTGAAGTTTTACATCGCGACTATATGAGAAACCTGATGATGATTGATGGTTTGAAGGACGCCCTGAATAAAGGCTTATTTGACCTTCATTTTCAACCGAAAGTAGCCATCGATTCTAATCAAGTGATTGGAGCCGAAGCACTACTGCGTTGGAGTCGTGAAAATACTCACAATCTGGCACCGAGTGATTTTATCCCGATTATTGAATCCACTGAACTCATTCATAGCATTGGCACTTGGGTGATAGATCAGGCTTGTGCAGCCTGCAAGCAGTGGCATGAAAAAGGCTATGCTATTTCAGTTGCGGTTAATGTATCGGCTTCACAGTTAGCGCGTCCTGGTTTCTACGGAATTATCAATAATGCCTTGCATACCAGTGGATTGCAGGCTCAGTTTTTAGAAATAGAGCTTACCGAACATTTTTTAATTCAGGAAAACGCCACCATCAAGTCACAGTTAAGCGAACTGAAAAGACTGGGCGTAAAGCTGGCCATTGATGATTTTGGTACCGGATATTCAAATATGGGCTATCTTACGCGCTTTGAGGTAGACACCCTAAAGCTCGATAGAAGCTTTATTTGTGAGATTGAGCAGTCGCCAAACACCTTGGCTATCGTCACTGCTATTAATGAAATGGCAAGTGTGATGGGAATGAGTGTAGTTGCTGAAGGTGTTGAAAAAGAGTCTGAACGACAAGTGCTGGCTAAAATGGGCTGTGATATTGGGCAGGGTTTTCTCTGGTCAAAAGCACTGCCCTGCCATCTTTTGATCGAGTACCTCAAGCCAATCCAGCCTGTGTCAGTGACTGCCAGATAGTTAAGCAAATAACAGGCATATTTCCGCTTTTTTTATAAGCCTATAATTCTAATGCTTTTTTTTGTTGTGGAAGATAGCTTTCATTTCATTTTCGACCATAATTAGTTTCACTACTAAGCAAAAAATTACTAAGTAGTAGTCTGAATTTATTATTTCAAGGAGTGATAGCAATGAATTTAAAATTAACATTAGGTGTATTGGTAGCAGGTCTTCTCATGAGCACGCAAGCAGTGCATGCGTGCAACAACTCAGCAAAAGCAGGTAAGGAAGGCGGCTACATGAAAATGGCTGCAGCGGATACCAGTGGTGGCGAAGAGTCGATGAAGAAAAGTGATGATGCTGCCAGTACCGATCCGGTAGACATTATTGACACTGCAGTCGCTGCCGGTAGTTTTTCTACACTGGCTAAGGCATTAACTGCTGCAGAGTTGATCGATACGTTGAAAGGTGAAGGGCCATTTACTGTATTTGCGCCAACGGATGAGGCATTTGCAAAGATTCCTGAGGAGACTTTGAACGCAATTTTGGCTGATAAGGATAAGCTGACCAAAATACTCACTTACCATGTGGTTGCCGGTAAAGTAACTGCCGCTGATGTGGTCAAGCTGGACAGCGCTGAAACAGTGGCTGGGCCTAAGTTGACGATTGATGCCAGCGACGGTGTAAAGGTTAATGATGCTACTGTAACCCAAGCCGATGTGATGGCTAGTAATGGTGTGATTCATGTCATTGATACGGTGTTACTGCCTCCGGAAGAATGAGTTACGTATTTTCTCATTCAGTGTAAATGTTCACACATCATTTCATAGTTGATGGGTTTACAGTCAAAGAGCAGACCATGTTGTTTGCTCTTTTTCTATCTAAAGACTGGTTTCTAAGCATGTTATCAGTCGCTCCATTTTGTCGGCTAAACAACGCTTGGTAAGCAGATTACTGCTACACTGTGAGTAATTATAAAAATTAGCAGATGGCAGAACAGCATGCAGATCGCCCCGGCAGAAAAAACTGAGCTTTCCCGTTATGAAATCCCCTTGAGTGAAGCCAAGGCAAAGCAATGGATTGATTCGCTTTCCAGTACTGATACCGGTGACACAACCCGGCGTGTATTTTATGGCTTGGTTGATTTTAACCGCCGCATGGTGCCGCCCGCCGTGCGCATTCGTATTGCTGAGCGTTTACGGCCTAAGTTTGAGTTATTACACGCCAATCTAAAACGCCACCTGAAATCCCAGTCTTTCCCCCTGGCACCTCGCAGCCAGAAAATCTCAGATCTCAATCAATCACTGCTGTTGGAATACGCAGGGCTGTATCAGTTGTCCGTATTGGACATGATCAATCAGGATGTTGAGCGGAAAAAGGCCTTGCAGGTCTCCATTTTCCGGGTCATTAATTATCTGGGGAAGTATTTATTCAGTAGCTACTCAGTTTATAGTCGCACCCGTGAAACCGTCTGGCGTGATATTCACCATATGTATTTACTGGCTGCTGATCGTGGTTTAGAGAAATTAAAGATTAGCGATGATGCAGCAAAAGCCAGTAGTATCGAAGAGCGTTATCTGCAGCTGAATTTACTGGCGCTGTGTAAACCTTATAGCCTTCGTCAGGAAGAAGTGCTGCGTTTAGCGTCCTTTATTAAAGAAAATGTTAAGTCCGTCAGCTTGACAAAAGAGCCGGTACAGGAAGAGTTGCTCGGTAATTTTGTGCACGCAGTCATTATGAATAACGATGAACCGGCGGTCATTATGCCTTATGGTGACATGCCGCACTCACCGACAGTACGGGTGTTCAATATCCGCGTTTTAGTGATGAAGCTGAATGAATTGATTAGTGCGGTAAATGATGAAAATTCTGCAAGGTTGGTATTGGGTAATGTGCTAAGCCGCAACCTGGCTAAGCGTATTATTTATCATTTGACGACCGTCAGAAACCGGCAACATAATCGTGTTGATTGTGATGAAAAAATCATGGTGGTGATGGGCATGCAACCGGTGCACCGGGTGATTGACAATAGCAGGAAACAAGGCGATGGCGACATGCAGCGCGAAGAAGATCTGCTGTTCAATAATATGCTGTATGGCGAGTCGACTGTTGCCCCTGAAGCTGCTGAATCGGAAACCGAAAGTAGCCGCCTTTCACCTCAGGAAAGAGAAAGTGGTGTACGCATTTGGCGGATTAAAAACAGCAGTGTTGGCGGATATGGGCTGCACTGGGATACTGCGGACAGTTCTCCGGCTAAAGTGGGTGAGTTAGTTGGCCTGAGAGATATGCGTGAACAGGATAATCCGTGGATGACTGGCGTAGTAAAGTGGATGGAATACCTGCCTAAGCAAGGTTTGTTTTGTGGTGTGGAATTGTTATCTGTAGAAACCAGGGTTTGTGAGATCACTCAGATTGTTAACCGGACACTGAATCATACTTTGCCCATTGAGGGGTTGATGCTCCCTGCTATTGAGGGCTTGCGGGAAGAGGCGGTGTTTATTCTACCGGCCTATATCTTTATTCCGGGTGATGAGCTTACTGTCAAATATGATGGTAGGGAAGAAAAAGTTGCCTTGTCTACGTTGGATGAGTGTTTAGGCACTTTTGCGCATTTTAACTTTAAAGTCATCGAAAAAGAAGCGGATGCCAATGCTACCGATGACTTCGCAGATCTCTGGGATGCGTTGTAAATTTTAGTGTTTTTCAGCCTGTCCTCAGGGTAGGCTCGATAATCGGAAAAATAAGCCTGCTTTATGTGTGAGCCTGTCCATCGATGCTATCTTGGCCCGCATGAGCCAGCATGTAATACAGTGCCTCGTCATTCAGCAGAATGGCAGTGAGCAAAAAAATCTAGAAGCAGCATTACGTGGTAGTCACTTTAAGCCAAGGTATCAGCATGTCAATAATTCAGCTGATCTACACCGCTGGTTAGGGCATCTGCCAGCACTGTTATTCTGTCCGGGTAACATGAGTGCTTCACAGCGACAAAAACTCCATGACATCCTTTACAAACTGGCACCTGACTGTATTGCTGTTTATTACTCGGATGATCAGTGGAGCGGACTGTCATTAACCTCGGGTGAGATTACTACCTGCACATTAACCGCCGGAAGGCCCGCCGAATTACGCAGACAGCTGGACTATTTGCTGGCGTATGCATTGATGAAATCTGAGTTCAGGCATTGCAAACATCTGTTAAGTATTGTCGAACAACGTAACCAATGGCTGGTTGAATATTCACGGGAGGCTGTTGCGTACATCACACGAAACCAGCACCTTTATGTGAATACAGCTTATATGCACCTGTTTGGTTTTGACTCTGAGTTGGGGGCGCTGAATGCGTCTGTGTCGCAATTAGTCTCACCAGCTCATCATAAAGCTTTTTTATCCCTGAGCCGGGAAACAGAGCATAAGGCGTTCTTGCCAAATAAATTTTTGTTGCATATGTGTAGCTCACACCGGGCTGATGGTTTTTTCCGGGCTGAAGTGCGTTTTATACCAGCAGTATTTCGTGGTCAGCGTTGTATCCAGCTACATGTGCATCCCCTGCTGGACACGACAGCTGATAGAAAAAAAGATAAGCAACCGGCTGCTCCTAATCCATGGGAAGTACGTGTTCCCGTTGCATCGAAAGGTGCGACAAAAGCGGGTAAGGCTTCCGGCGTTTCCAGAAAGGCTGCAGCTATGGCAAGACCTGCCAATAGGAATGCTTTGAAGGTGGATTTTCAGGAATTACTGAACCTGAAGGGTAGTGAAAACCCTGCACTGTTCATGGTCAGGCCGTATATGAAAAAAACCGGATCAACTGTTTCAGGTAAAGCACTACTGTCAAAGCTGGATGCCGGAGCCAGGATTAAAGTCGATGAGCAGTGTTTGGAAGTTGCTGCACGTTATTTGTATAAGCGCTTTGATCACCCTTTAAAACATAGGGTGTGGGTTGAGCTGGGCGATTGGGCTTTTACGGATAAAAAGGGGCTGGAGCGCCTGCTTAAATTTTTAAATGAACATAAGGCGATCATAGCCACATTTGTGGTTGCGGTTGATGTGAACAGTTGCATCAGGCTTCGGGAAAGCGCTGTTAAAGTATTGCCACTACTACAGGGCACCGGTGTGAAAATTGCTTTAGGAGATGTTCGCGAATTAACGCCTGAGGTGTCTGCTATTTTGGAAATTAGTGGTGCTGCTCTGATAAGAACACATCCGGATTTGCTTAAACAGGTTAAGGAATCGGGTGGAATCCCTGAGGAATTGGTGCAGATTTTGCAGCTTGAAAATGCCGGTGTGGTGATTGATGGTGTG
>CALHAO010000208.1 GCA_937931765.1 uncultured Thiotrichaceae bacterium | reverse complement strand
AAAAATCTTCTCCATATTATCCAGGCAACGATCCAGATCAGACGGACACAGGTCTTTAGTGAAATTCGGATCGATACCGTCCATACCAAAGGTTTTACAAGGCTGTTCATAGACCCCTACCAGTAGGCCTTTTTTCTCCTGACGACTGTAAAAATCATCACCGGGATCACGGATAATCGGCACCTGAAAATCCAGTGCTTCCAGCTCCGGCAAGGTATCGGTAAGAAAATACATGTGCTCCATTGAAGTCACCGGATGCTCAACACCCAGCATATTACCCACTTCATTGACCCGATAGCCCGTTGCATTCACCACCTTTTCACAGGTAATGTCGCCATTTTTCGTATGAACAATGAATTCACCATTGGCCTTGCGGGTGATATTTTCCACCGGATTAAAGCGGTAGATTTCCGCTCCGGCTTTTTTCGCCTGCCGCGCCAGTGCCATAGTGATACCGGACGGATCAATATAACCATCCAACGGGTCCCACCATGCACCTAACAGGCCATCGGTTTGCAACAAAGGATGTCGCCGCCCGACTTCCGCCGCATCAATGTATTCCATTTCCACACCCATGCCTTGCGCCATGCCGATGTGGTATTTATAAGTGTCGATATGATCCTGCGTATACGCCGTGCGCATGCCACCGGTGATGTGGTAGGAAAACGGGAATTCGGGATCAGCCGCTAACTCCTGATACAGCTTAATACTGTGCTGCTTGAGGCCAAACATGGTTTGATTACCACCGAATTGGGTCACCTGCGCAGCGGCGTGCCAAGTCGAACCGGAAGTCAGTTCATCGCGCTCCACCAGCACCACATCATTCCAGCCCTCGCGGGTCAGGTGATAAAGCGTCGAACAACCGGCGATCCCGCCACCAATAACCACAACACGCGCATGAGATTTCATCGAATCAGCCACTCCTCACCCTCCTCAGATTGGAAACTTACATAATCAGGAAAATCCACCGGAGTGACAAACGTAAAATATTGTTCTATGGTTTAATTATTCTGAACTATAAACTGCATGCTGAAAGCCCCCAGCCAGCGAAGTTAATATCCGCAAAGATAAATTCATGGTAGCTTTTGTATGCACACCTACAACTAAAACACTGGAAACCCCAACCCCATGAAATCCATCTATTTTATCTGTACCGTCATTCTGCTAAGCCTGTTCACCGTTGCCTGCAACGCGACTCAAATCCTATCTGGTAACACTGCCACAACATCAGTCGCAACACAGCCCAGTCACGCAGACAATTGTAAAAAACAAGGTGGTCAATGGGTACGCGGTGGCATATTAGGTTTTTATGGCTGCCTGCGTCCCGCAAAAGACGCCGGAAAATCCTGTACTAATAGTAACCAATGTCAGTATGGCTGCAATGCCATACCAGGAACTTCACCGCGCCCCGGCGAGAAAGTGACAGGGCAATGCCAAAAAGATAATAGCCACGCTGGGTGCCGGATTGACATTAAAAATGGCATTGCACAACCCAAACACTGCGTGACCATCTGATAAGCCCCATACTCTACTGATGAAACATCATTTGCCGCAGCTGGATAGCCTGAAAGTTTTTGAAGCCGCCGCCCGGCATCTGAGTTTTAGCCTGGCGGCGGATGAATTGTGCATGACAAAAAGTGCCATTAGCTACCAAATCCGTAAACTGGAAGAACAGATCCAATGCCGACTGTTCAACCGTTCAGTCCGGCAGGTTTACCTGACAGAGGCTGGCCAACGATTATTCAAAACCACGCAACAGTTATTCAAAGAACTGGAAAGTACTTTGCTTCGCTTACAGGACAATAATCAACAAGCGGCTATATCCATCGCGGCGACCACCTATGTCGCGGCCCGGTGGTTATCGCCGCGCATTGCACGGTTCAGCGAACAATATCCCGATACTGCCATCCAGCTCAGACATTCTGTCAATTCAGCCAACTTCAAACTAAAAGACGTTGATTTAGCCATTCGCTGGTGCCGGTGTGATAATAGAAAAGACCCTAACCGCCTGCGTGAAATTCCTATGCCTTTATTTCCAGTTGGTAGCCCTGTCTTATTAAAGCGCATAGGCATTGCCATAGACACAACTGCTACCGGACTGACGCCACAAACACAACTAAACCAACTGCCTTTATTAACTGAAGACCGCACCCAGGATTTATGGCAGGAATGGTTCTCATGCGCCGCGCTTAATTTAGAAAATCCACGCAGACTCATCAGCGATGCCAATGTCCGGGTGCAGGCAGCTATAGATGGACAAGGCTTGATACTGGCAGACGCATTAATGCAGGTAGAATTGGATGGCCACTTGTTGATTCCACCGTTTCAACAACAACTACATGGCTATGGTTACGCTCTGATGCAAGCACCGGGGCGCATTGTTAATCAGAAAACACAAGCACTCACGGAATGGCTGGTTAATTGTGACAATGAAGTCGGTTGACTCAGGCAATACTGCGGAGACTGGACTTTACAGCGGCTCACACTTATTCTGACGCTTTCCACTCTCCGGCATTATCTGCCACTGTGATAACCCCATGAATGCAAAAACACCGGCAACGCTGCCTTCTCCACATTATCCTTTTGAAAACGTACCGGAATCGGGTAGCTATATGCAGGTCGCAGAAGGTATTTACTGGCTACGCATGCCACTGCCGATTGCACTGAACCATATCAATTTGTGGCTGATTGAAGGCAAAGATAGCTTCACAATCATAGATACCGGCTGGGCAACGGATGAAAACATTAGCATTTGGGAAAAGGTAGCCAGCGATTTAATCGGCGACAAGCCCGTCGAACAAGTGGTGGTCACCCACATGCACCCTGATCATGTTGGACTGGCAGGCTGGTTGTGCAATATCCACAAGACTAAATTATGCATGTCACGGGCGGAATACCTGAATTGCCACTTATTGCTGGGTTATAGCCACGAGGATACGCCAGCGGAAGCCATCAATTTCTACCATGCAGCGGGTTATAGTGAACAACAGCTACAGAACTACCGTGCTCATTTTGGTCAATTCGGCCAGTTTGTGCGTAACCTGCCGCATGCTTATCAACGCCTGCAAGTTAACGACACGCTGAAAATGGGGGATGAGGATTGGCAGATTCTGGTGGGTGAAGGTCATTCACCTGAACATGTTTGTTTATATAATGCCGGGCGGAATATCTTAATTTCCGGTGATCAATTGCTGCCAACTATTTCATCCAATGTCAGCGTCTGGCCAACCGAACCTCAAGCCAACCCTTTGGCGGATTGGCTCCGATCCTGCCGCCAGTTAAGTGAACGGATTGATGATGAAGTGCTGGTTCTGCCTGCACATGGCAAGCCGTTTCAGGGCGGACGTAGCCGTTTACAAACTCAGATCAGGGATATTGAGCACGATCTGGAAAAACTACTGGAATTTTGTGCTGAGCCGCGCAGGGCTGTGGATATATTTGGTGTGTTGTTTAAAAGTAAAATCACTGCGAGTAATTTGATGATGGCTACTGGTGAGAGTTTGGCGCATCTGCATTATTTGCGTGTACAGGGTTTGGTTGAGGTGGAATATCGGGAGGGTGTGGGGTATTGGACAACAAGTTGATATTACAAACATTAAAAAGCCCCTGACTATGCAGGGGCTTTTTAAGTATGGTGGGCCAGGACAGACTTGAACTGTCGACCAATCGATTATGAGTCGAGTGCTCTAACCAACTGAGCTACAGGCCCTTAAACTCTTTCCTACACTACTGTGAAAGTCTCAGACTTTCATGCTTGGTTAAATCTTTGCCATGCATTCTACGAAGTAGACGTAGGTGATGCCGGTGGAACTTCAGTAGCATCAAGGAAGCTACGTAGCATATCTGAACGGCTCGGATGACGCAATTTTCTTAACGCCTTCGCTTCAATTTGACGAATCCGCTCACGGGTAACATCAAACTGCTTGCCCACTTCTTCCAGTGTATGATCAGTATTCATATCAATACCAAACGCATACGCAGGACCTTAGACTCACGTCCGGTCAGGCTAGACAATACATCACGTGTCACTTCAGACAGGCTATTCGTGGTCGCAGAATCCAACGGCGATAGAATATTACCATCTTCTATGAAATCACCCAAGTGAGAATCTTCATCATCACCAATCGGCGTTTCCATTGAAATAGGCTCTTTAGCAATTTTCAATACCTTACGGATTTTATCTTCCGGCAT
>CALHAO010000207.1 GCA_937931765.1 uncultured Thiotrichaceae bacterium | reverse complement strand
GGTTCCACCTGAAAGACCTATCACCTGTTCAACACTGACTACGGGACGCTATTCTATGCTCTGGCAACAATGCTTGAATCAACTGGAACATGAACTTCCGCACAGTGAGATTAACACCTGGTTACGCAGCTTACATGCATTGGAACAACCGGATTCTATGTGCCTGCTCGCACCTAACCCTATTGTATTGCAACAAATTCATGAAACTTACCTGCCACGTATTCTGTTTCATGCGCGTAATCTGTCAGGGATCAAAGAATACGATGTGATACTGCAAATTGGTTCTCGCCCGGTACCACAACCATTGCCACGCACTCAACCTGCAGAAGCACCGAAAACAGGCGGGTACTCAAAACAATCAGCACCACAAAACAATACTTATGCGCCACCGCCAGCCTCATCGCAAAATGCTCAACATAATAACGGGGTGCAGTTACCGCCTTCCTCATTACCTCCGCACCAACAAGATGCGGCTTCAGCCTTTGGTAACCGCTATGTTAATGCACTAAACACGAAAATGACGTTTACCAACTTTGTAGAAGGTAAATCAAATCAGCTCGCCCGTGCCGCTTCACTGAAAGTTGGTGAAGACCCCGGTGGTTCTTACAATCCGTTATTTATCTACGGTGGCGTAGGATTAGGCAAGACGCACCTAATGCATGCTATTGGTAACCGCATTGTCGAATTCAACCCTGATGCCCACGTTTTATATGTTTATGCTGAACGCTTTGTTAATGATATGGTGAATGCGCTGCGTAACTCACGCATCGAGGAATTTAAACAGCACTATCGGAGTGTCGATGCATTATTGATTGATGACATTCAGTTTTTTGCCGGTAAAGAGCGTTCCATGGAAGAGTTTTTTCACACCTTTAATGCACTATTGGAAGGCCAGGGCAAAAAACAAATCATTCTGGCCAGCGACCGTTTCCCACGTGATGTAGAAGGCATTGATGACCGTCTGCGCTCACGCTTTAACTGGGGCTTGACGGTGCATGTCGAACCACCTGATCTGGAAACCCGTGTTGCCATCCTGCGTAAAAAGGCTGAAGACGCTAATCTGAATCTACCACAGGATATTGCCTTTTTTATCGGTAAACGTTTCCGTTCTAATATCCGTGATTTGGAGGGTGCCTTACAACGTATCATTGCTAATATGCGCCTGCGCTGCATCTCCGAACTCACCATGGATTTTGTCCATGAAGCACTGCGTGATCAGCTCGCGAGCCAAGATAAAATGGTCTCTATCACCAATATTAAAAAGGTCGTCGCACAGTACTATAATATACGCACTAATGAGATGGATTCTAAGCGCCGTACACGCTCTGTAGCACGACCAAGACAAGTAGCTATGGCATTGTCTAAAGAACTGACTAACCACAGCCTGCCGGAGATAGGCACTGAATTTGGCGGGCGTGATCATACGACGGTATTACATGCTTGTCGGAAGATACTCGAATTAAGAGAATCTGATAGCCGGATTGAAGAAGATTACCGTATCCTGATACGGACATTAACCAACTGATGGATCGCATATCCGAGCCTGTATAATGCCGGTATAAACGTAATGTAAAACTGAAAGAAAGCTGTGGATAAGCTGGTTATAAAAAGTTATCCACAAATGATTAACAACAATTGAGGTCGCAGGAACACAGCTAGTGCTAGCCGAATTAACCAAATATAAGTAATATAAACAATAGTTTACTTACTTATACACAAAAACCTGCTTTGCTTATTATTGTTATTATAAAAGACTATATATAAATGAAATTAACACAAACACGAGAAACATTACTGGAATCCCTCAATGCTACACTGGGAGCTATCGAAAAAAGACACACCACACCAATACTGGAAAATGTCTTAGTCAAAATCGAAAACAGCCAGGTATTCTGGCGAGGTACTGACCTTGAGTTAGAGATAGCCACTTCTTCGCCTTTAATCGATTGTACTGATGGTGAAGTTACCCTGCCTGCACGTAAGCTGGCCGATATCTGCAAAGCCCTGCCTGCTGAGAGTCTGGTAGCGATTGATATTCCCGGAAACAATCGCGCAATCGTTAGTTGTGGTCGTAGTCGTTTTGAATTAGCAACGTTACCGGCTACCGAGTTTCCTGATCTCGATAATATCGGCGAAACCTTCGCATTCGAACTGCCAGAAAATCAATTTAAAGCCTTGCTTGAAAATACCGCCTTCGCGATGGCTAATCAGGATGTGCGATATTACCTCAACGGTATGTTACTTGAGCTGAACAACACGCATATCCGCACAGTCGCTACAGATGGTCACCGATTGTCATTGTGCACGCACCAGAACGATTCTGAAGGGCTTAAAGACCTAGAGGATACCGTACAAGTCATTATCCCAAGGAAAGGCGTGTTGGAGCTTTCACGGCTTCTCAGGTCAGACTGCCAAATACCCGTACAGATACAGTTAAGTCAGAACCATTTGCGTGTACAAATAGACCAGTTAACCTTCACCACCAAACTAGTAGACGGGCGTTACCCTGATTACCAGGCTGCTGTACCGGCACAGGGTCAGATTCAGATTGATATTGACCGTAAAGACTTCAAAAACATGCTCTCACGTGTCGCTATTCTTTCGAATGAAAAATTTCGTGGTGTGCGTTTGAGCCTTGCTGAAAATGTGTTGAGAGTGCAGTCAAATAATCCGGAGCAGGAAACAGCCAGTGATGAACTGGATGTCAGTTATCAGGGTGAGGACTTTAATATCGGTTTTAATATTAACTATGTTCAGGATGCCGTGGCTCACCTCAGCAGTGACACTATGACTTTGCAACTTAATTCTGCGGAAAGCAGTGCACTGATCACTGATCCGGCAGATGAGACTATTTGTAATGTGGTTATGCCCATTCGCCTGTGAAAACTTCAGATAACGATTGGAATATAACGGGTGTGGTTAAAACAACTTAGTATTGAAAATTGCCGTTTAATTGATAAATGGGCTATCGAATTGTCTGATTCAGTTAATCTGGTGATTGGCGGCAATGCTGCCGGTAAATCCAGTTTGCTGGAAGCTTTGTCTATTCTGGCCTGTGGTCGTTCGTTTCGTACGCCACGCATACGTGAAGTCATTCGTAGCAGTACTGAACAGCTGACCGTAACCGGACGGATTCATGATGATTCTCTGCAGTCTGAATACCCCATTGGCATTAGCAAAACGCTACAAAATACACGTATCCGCATTAACCATGCCGATATTAATCAACAAGCTGAGCTAAGCAGCCATCTGCCACTCACTATTATTCATCCGGATACCATTACCCTGCTGACTGGTGCTCCCGGACAACGACGAGCTTTGTTGGACTGGGTAGCATTTTACCGTAATAAAGATTTCCATCAGGATTGGAAGAATTACCAACGCGTTCTTAAACAACGCAATAGTTGTTTGAGAGATACTCAGCAGCGTTATGCTTTACAATACTGGACTGAGCAGCTGGTTAAATTGCAACCTCGCATTCATCATTTTCGTGAAGATGCCCTTCAGGCTATTATTGAAGCTTTGGATGGTCTTAAATTTTTATTTAAGCAGCAGGGTTCTTTGACATTAAAATTATACAGCGGTTTTCCTGCACAAGTAAAAGTCAGTGATGAAAGCCAACTCAAGGCATTCTATGCCAGCAAACAAGAACAAGAAACTGATCAGGGAATGACCTTATACGGTTGTCATCGCGGTGACCTGAATGTGTTGTTTGACGGGTTGCCGGTGGCACAGTTTGCATCTCGTGGACAATTAAAAATGTTCGGTATTGCCTTGTTGCTGGCGCAGAGTGAGGCAATCACCACTAAAGATACGAAACGCGGTATTATAGCAATAGACGATCTGGCCTCTGAATTAGACAGCGATAATCAGGATTTGCTTTATCAAGTATTAAGGCAGACCAGACAACAACTGATTGTTACCGGTACGCGGCCTCCCGACAGTGGTTTCTTACCCAAGCATGGGAAGATGTTTCACGTGGAACATGGCCGGATTGATGCCATCAAAGTGTGATGGTACTTGGTAACAGTGATCGAGTGATTTAGGAAAATTTATGACTGAACAAAAATACGATTCCTCCAATATCAAAGTCCTCAAAGGACTGGAAGCAGTACGCAAACGCCCCGGCATGTACATTGGTGATACTGATGACGGCACCGGCTTGCACCACATGGTATTTGAGGTCGTTGATAACTCCATCGATGAAGCCTTAGCCGGGCACTGTAAAGAAATCAAAGTTGAGTTGTTTAGTGACGGCGCTGTCAGAGTCACCGATGACGGACGTGGTATTCCGGTGGATATTCACCCCGAAGAAGGCAAGCCTGCCGCTGAAGTGATTATGACTATTCTGCACGCGGGTGGTAAGTTCGATGATAATTCTTATAAAGTTTCGGGTGGTTTACACGGTGTTGGTGTTTCTGTTGTAAACGCCCTGTCAGAAGATCTTGAGTTAACCATCCGCCGCCATGGAAAAGTCCATCGCCAGTTATATCAGCTAGGTGATCCCATAACACCGTTAGAAGTCATTGACGATACTGAAGGCACAGGTACTTCAGTGCGTTTCATGCCCAGCAAAGAAATTTTTGCCATCACTGAATTTAACTACGATATTCTGGCCAAACGTTTGCGGGAATTGTCATTCCTTAATTCGGGTGTACGTATACGCTTGGTTGACCGTCGTGGTGAAGGCCGTGAAGATACCTTTGAATACGAAGGTGGTATTACGGCTTTTGTCCAACATCTGAATCGTAAAAAGACACCTATTCACCCGAACGTTATTTATTTCTCTGGTGTGAAAGATGACATTGGTGTTGAAGTCAGCCTGCAATGGAATGACTCCTATCAGGAAAATATTTTCTGTTTCACCAACAACATTCCACAACGGGATGGCGGTGCTCATTTATCGGGTTTCCGCTCTGCCCTGACCCGTACCTTAAATCAATACATCGAACGCGAAGGTCTGGCGAAAAAGGAAAAAGTTTCACCAACTGGTGATGACTCACGTGAAGGCTTAACCGCTGTTTTATCCGTGAAGGTACCTGATCCAAAATTCTCATCTCAGACTAAAGATAAGCTGGTTTCATCAGAGGTGAAGACTGCAGTTGAGTCAGCCATGTCAGAAAGCCTGAATGAATTTCTGTTGGAGAACCCGCAGGAAGCCAAGGCTATTGCCGGTAAAATGGTTGAAGCTGCCAGAGCACGTGAAGCTGCGCGTAAAGCACGGGAGATGACTCGGCGTAAAGGTGCGTTGGATATTGCTGGTCTGCCAGGCAAGCTGGCTGATTGTCAGGAGAAAGATCCTGCACTGTCTGAAATATTCCTGGTGGAGGGCGACTCTGCCGGTGGTTCTGCGAAACAGGGGCGTGATCGTCGTACACAGGCTATTCTGCCGCTGAAGGGTAAAATCCTGAATGTTGAGAAAGCACGTTTTGACAAGATGCTCCAATCAGCTGAAGTCGGCACGCTAATTACAGCATTAGGTTGTGGTATCGGCAGAGATGATTACAACCCAGATAAGTTACGTTACCACCGCATCATTATTATGACGGATGCTGATGTTGATGGCTCTCACATCCGTACTTTGTTACTGACTTTCTTCTATCGCCAGATGCATGAACTGGTGGAACGTGGCCATATTTATATTGCTCAACCACCTCTGTTTAAGGTCAAGCGTGGTAAGCAGGAACAGTATGTAAAAGATCAACCTGCGCTGGAAGCTCACTTGACGCAACTGGCGTTAGATGGCTCACAATTACATCTTGATGCAACTTCTCCATCAGTCAGTGGTGTTGCTTTAGAGTCCCTGCTGAAACAATACAACTCTGCTAAACAAATTATTGGCCGCTTGGGTCGTCGTTACGACCGTGATGTAATGGAGTCACTACTGTTTGAACCGATTCCTACAGAGAACGGTGAAACCACAGGTGAAGGTTATTTTCAGTGGGTATCCGGTGTCGTCGACAAACTGAATGTGCGCATGAATGGTGAGCGTAGTTATAGTGTTGCATTCGATAAGACAGATAATAAGCGTTGGCAGGTTGAGATTAACCGCCGCCAGCATGGCTTGGATAATATTATTACCTTAGATCAGGACTTGTTTACAACACCTGAAATGCAGCTGTTGGTCAGGGTGAATCAGGAGTTGGATGGCTTGTTGAGTGAAGGTGCGTATATCCAGCGTGGTGAGCGTAAACTGGAAGTCAGTCGCTTTGATGAAATGGTCGAGTGGTTGATGAAAGAAGCAAACCGGGGGTTGCAGATCAGTCGCTATAAAGGTCTGGGTGAAATGAATCCTGATCAGTTATGGGAAACAACGATGGACCCTGAAGCACGCCGATTGATGCAGGTTAAAATCGAAGATGCTGTTGGTGCTGATGAAATCTTCACAACGCTAATGGGTGACCAGGTTGAACCACGCCGTGAGTTCATTGAAAGCAATGCTCTTTCGGTTGAAAACCTCGACGTTTAAATTAGTAAATCTATGTACGCATGACATTAGTCGTGCTATTTAATAACAGCAGAGAACTTCATGCACCTGCTGCAGTGTGACTCTGCATTTTATTTATAACTGGAATGTTTCACGTGAAACATTCCAGTCAATCAGTATAGAAATCATGACCAATCCACTACTCTCCGAACAAGGTTTACCGGCTTTTAGTCAGGTCCGGCCAGAACACATCACGCCTGCTGTTGAAGCTATTCTTGATGAAAACCGCCAGTGGTTATCACAGCGATTGAAGCAAGAAATTGAGCCTACCTGGGATAATCTCTTATACCCTTTGAATGAAAACGATAACCGATTGGATCGCATGTGGTCGCCTGTCAGTCATCTTAATGCGGTGATGAATAGCGAGACATTACGCGTTGAATACAATAGTTGCTTGCCTAAGTTGAGTGAATACCACACCGAGATCGGACAAAATCAGGATCTGTATCAAGCCATCAAACACATGCACAACAATGCCGATGATCTTGATGCTGCTCAGATTAAAGTACTGGATGATGCATTGTTGTCATTCAAACTTAGCGGTATAGCTTTGGCTGAAAAAGAGCAGCAGCGTTATGGTGAGATTAAAAAACAGCTTTCACAGCTCAGTGCAACTTTTTCCGATAATGTCCTTGATGCCACTCATGCTTGGTATAAACACATTACTAATGTAACAGAACTAGTTGGTCTTTCTGATTCCGCATTGAACATGGCGGCACAAAGTGCTGAGCAGCGTGATTTACCCGGTTGGGTGATTACGCTCGACTTTCCTAGTTACATTGCAGTTATGCAATATGCAGATAGCAGAGAGCTACGAGCCGAGGTATTCCATGCCTTTACCACCCGCGCATCAGAGTTGGGCCTGAATCCCGCGCAAGATAACACTCAGGTGATACGGGATATTATGCGCTTGCGTCAAGAGTCATCCGAGCTATTGGGTTATGCCAATTATGCTGAAGTTTCTCTGGCTTCTAAGATGGCCGATAGCACTGATAAGGTGATTGGGTTTCTGCGGGATCTGGCTGCCAAAAGTAAGCCGTTTGCTGAGCAGGAGTATGCTGACATTGTACAGTTTGCCAAAGATGAGCTGGGCATGACAGAGGAAGTTCAGGTTTGGGATGTTAGTTATATCAGTGAGAAAATGAAGCAGCAGCAGTTCCAGTTTACTGAGCAGGATCTGAAACCTTACTTTCCGGTCGACCGGGTTATTGATGGTTTATTCAAATTAGTAGGACAACTCTACAGCATTCGAATTACGCCAGCAGAGCAACCAGTAGATTTATGGCATGCCGACGTCCAGTTTTATCAGATCCATGATCAGACCGGTGCGTTATGTGCTGAGTTCTATCTGGATTTGTATGCCCGCCAGCATAAACGCGGTGGTGCCTGGATGAGCGATTTCTGTGGTCGCTTTAAGCGTGAGCAGGGAGTGCAAACGCCGGTTGCCTTTATGACCTGCAATAGTTCGCCACCGATTGGTGATCAGCCTGCTCTGTTTACACACGATGAAGTGGTCACCTTATTCCATGAATTTGGTCATGGCTTGCATCATATGATGACACAGGTGGATTATCCTGATGTATCCGGTATTAGTGGTGTGGAATGGGATGCTGTTGAGCTGCCGAGCCAGTTTATGGAAAACTGGTGTTGGGAGCGTGAAGTATTGGATATGATCGCCGGGCATTGGCAAACAGGCGAAGCGTTGCCACAGGAACTGTTTGATAAGATGCTGGCGGCCCGTCATTTCCAGGGTGCGATGGGCATGGTGCGTCAATTAGAATTCAGCCTGTTTGATATGCTGTTACATATTGCCCCTGCAGCGTCACAAGAAGGTCAGCTGGACAGTATTTTACAGAGCGTTCGTGATGAAGTGGCGGTAATCAAACAGCCCTCTTTTAACCGCATGGTAAATAGCTTTTCACATATCTTTGCGGGTGGTTATGCGGCGGGCTATTACAGTTATAAATGGGCAGAAGTATTGTCTGCTGATGCCTATGCCCGTTTCGAGGAGGATGGTTTGTTTAATGCTGAAACCGGGCAAGCT
>CALHAO010000206.1 GCA_937931765.1 uncultured Thiotrichaceae bacterium | reverse complement strand
TCACCATACACGCCCATAATCTCGTAAAAGCGATAAACCAACGGATCTTGCGGAACAACCGCCTCCCAGGCTTTAGTCGGATACTCCATTAGGGCCGGTTTCGCTTCGGCGGGTAAATCCAATAAACTGCAAACTTTATCGGCTGCTGCTTCCGGCATGCTGTTCATACCTAAACAGGCGGAAGTAACCCAGACCGTACCCATGCCCAGCTCACCCGCAATTTCTTCCCATGACAGGCCTTTTGCTTTTTTTGCCAGCACCAGTGCTTCAACTACCTCTTCTTTTCTCATCACTATATCCTTTCGCTCTAAGATTAATCACAGCCGACTGTTTAATATCTAACAGTCATGTTTACAGCTAAAAACATGCAAATAATGTGCCAGCCAGTAAGCGTGGTGATCGATAGGATAATCATTGGAGGAAATCCGCAGTTTCCGATAGGTGGCCCCGCCGCAGGTCACGTCATACCAGTATTATCTGCCTACAACTGGTATAAATGACCTAAACCCAAAATAATAAAAATACAATGAAAAAACCTTTAGCAGGCACATTATCCGTGTTGATTGTTATGGGAATAACGGGGTGTACCGGACAAATGTCCGCCAGAAATACACTGAGCTGGTACGTAGGCCAGGGAACCAAACTCGATGATTGTGGCCCGGCCTCCGCCGCGATGGCTGTCAATTGGGCGGGTGGTAAATCCAGCCTGCGTCATGCCAGAGCCGTAACCCGTGATTCCGGTTGGTGGGTGCTCAAAGACATCGCCACCCATTTGCAACAACAAGGCATAGCCACAGAACAAGTTAAAACCAAGGATCTGCGAGCTTTAGTAGCACAGGGACATGGTGCATTAATACGCATCTCGGTATTAGGTATTCCGCATTATGTTTTTGTCTCAGACCTCAATGAACAAGACAAACTACTGGTAGCTGACCCATTGAAGGGCAAGAAACGGATAGGTATTAAACGCCTGGAAAGAATGGCCCTGGATAAGGTTATGCTTGCTGTGCGCAATACACCGGAACACCCTATCAACCAATTTGACCTTAACAATATTCCCTGGGCGAGATCCAAGAGAGCTACGGTCAACATACCAAAGCGTACTACTATTGAACAACATCAGGGGTTCAGCCATCTGTATTAACGTCCTGGCATCGGGGTTTGGTCAACGCCGATTCAGCCGGAACCACCATCATGCTACACTACCTGCATGGGAACAAAAGACGTAATCAGTAAATCTGTACTCGGTCACCTGGCCGCCGACATTGCCAACTTGTTGCTGGGGTTTCAGGTGGACAGCCAATCTGTAGAGCTACTTGAAACCGAACAGCAACGGGTGGAGCAACGCCGTGCCGACCTGGTCGCCAGAATGTATGACACACAGCGTGCTGAAAGCTTTATCCTGCACATTGAAATCCAGAATCAGAACGAAACGCTGATGCCCCTGCGGATGCTGCGTTACTTCAGTGATATTCAATTAGCGCACCCGCAGGAACAAATCCACCAACATCTGATCTACATTGGTAAAGCGCCACTCACCATGCCCGCCACATGGGAAGCACCCGCATTCAGTTATCGTTATTCTGTGCTGGATATGCACACCGTCGATTGCAGTGTGCTACTGACTCAGGACACACCGGATGCGCTGGTACTGGCCATATTGTGCGACTTTAAAGGCCGCCCCGAACAGGAAATGGTCAATTACATTGTGCTGCGCCTGCGGGAGTTAATGGGTGAGGATGAAAGCGGATTTCGCAATTACTTTGAGATGCTGGAAACACTGGCGCAAAACCGTGACTTACAACCGAATATTGAGGAGGCAGAGAAAATGCTTACTGAAGTGGATATGACAAAATTTGCATCCTACCAATGGGGGATGAGAGCAGGTATTGAGCGTGGGATCGAGCGTGGTATCGAACAAGGCGAGCGGAAGAAGGCACTTGATGTTGCGCGCAACCTGTTACAACTGGATACGCTATCGGATGAGGATATTGCCAGCGCAGCCGGGCTTTCAATTGAAGATATTCAGCAGTTGCGTCAGAAGCATTAAAAGCTTCCACAACACAGAAAAATCTAACGAACAACACCAAAACTTCAGCCATCTGTCTTAATGCCACTGATAGATGATTTTCGTCAGATAAATTTGTCCTCAGCCAGAATATCGTTGTTATATGGGCAACTTTACAGAGCTAATGCTCGCTCAGGTCATAGCAATGAATATTACCTTATTGATTGATGCCGATAACTCACCGGCTAAGTACATTCACAGTATTCTTATCAAACTGGCAGGTTATGGAACAGTAAATATACGGCGGGCATATGGTAACTGGGCTTCTCCGCATCTCAATGGCTGGCAGGCAGTTATTCATGAACATGCGATTCAACCAATCCAGCAGTATGAGGTACAGCCTGACAATAGCATGCTCAAAGCCAGTCACGGTAGCTTTCAGTACAGCCCCTTTTAGGATTCCGTACAGCCTCAGTCAGCACTAAATCAGCGCATTGCACTATCAACAGGCATGAATTCAGACGGTACAGTTTTATAACCAACCTATCTGCATGAATTATCAGCAGTTACTTCTTGGCATCCTTTTTGCTTTGTGTATTAGTACTTAAGAGGGTAACGAATCCCTGCCAGAACAGGTAAAATTTCAATACAAGCACCTCATTCGTTCGAAAACATTCAATTCAGGAGCACTCTACGTGACCAAGCTTAAACCGGCAGTACAAAAACGTATCCGTGACCGACTGATCAAGCTTTACACCCCAGAGCAATCC
>CALHAO010000205.1 GCA_937931765.1 uncultured Thiotrichaceae bacterium | reverse complement strand
GATACAGATTGATTTATACCCTGATGGCAGCCTGGCGGATTGGTTGTTGGAGCAGCAGCAGGAACGACCAAAAGCTGAGTTAAAAACAGTATTACAGACTTTGTATCCCAAACGTCTGGTACAGCGATTATGTGATCAGGTGATTCTGACCAGCAACCGGGCGATGCAACAATATAATGCCGATGAGTTGACTAAAATCGCTGAGGCACTTCAGCAGTGGGCATTAACACCGGCTGGCACTGAAGGTATGCGCACGGCGGAAGTAGCCTCCGGTGGTGTTGATACGCAGGAATTGTCTTCTAAAACTTTTGAGGCACATAAGGTGCCGAGCCTGTATTTTATTGGCGAAACGGTCGATGTGACCGGTTGGCTGGGGGGTTATAATTTTCAGTGGGCATGGGCATCGGCTTGGTGTGCGGGGCAGTATGTGTAAATGATCATTACGGTTGAGGCGGCCAGTCCCGTCCGGCATCCGCATCAATCCAGGCTTGTACCCAAGCTGGCATTTCTGTTTTCCACTCACCGGGGCCGAATGCCGTAGCAACCTCAGCAGTCGGGATCACTTTGCCTTTAGCGGTGACACCAGTGCGTAGGAGTGCTGAGGAGGTTGGCTGACCTTTTACCCAAATTGACTGGGCGATATAGATCCATTTGTCATCCAGTCCTATGACCTGAGTACGCATAGTGACTTTGTCGAACATGCGTACTCTGCGCCGGTAACGGGTGGAGCTACCGGCCACCACTAAACCCCATTTGTTTTTTTTAAGAATGCTTATCAGACCGATGCGGATTCCCAGATCAAAACGTCCGAGGTCATACAAGGTCAATAGGCGACCATTGTTGACTTCCATAAACATATCCATATCCCACGGACGGGCGCGGAATGTAGTTTCAGATACATCGAATACATCCAGCTTTTCACTGCGTATAGATTTAACAGATGTTGTGATGAGGCGAATGAGTGGGTACATATCAGGGTCGGCCTTACACGCAGCCAGTTGGTTTTGGTAGCCCACCGTATTTAGTGATGGGTTTCATCGGGCCGGTTTTCCACATCTTAAACAGTTCTTTTTGGTCTGTTTTAGCGAATTTGGAAAATTTACGAATCGGTGGAACAACAGCATGATCTTCATAATACTCGCGGGCTTTCATGATCTGTTCCCATTTTACCTCATCCAGCTCAACATCATCAGCTTCAGCCATAGCTTTGCCTATTTCAGGTGTCCACTCATCCATAGTTAAAAGATAACCATCGCCATCACGTTCCGGAATTTCTATGTTCATTATTACTTTCCTCAAAGTCACACAATTAAAAACTAACCATTAGTGTCTGCTAATAAACACTATTCCATTAGATTTTGCTAATGCACGTATTATTCCGTGGCAATCAACTTACCAATGGTCAGACCCTGTACCAGAATCGAGAACACAACAATAATATAGGTAATCACCAATATGGCTTCACGCTCAGGCCCCGCCGGAAGCGATAATGCCAGCGCAATCGAAATACCACCGCGTAAGCCACCCCAGGTGAGTACTCTGACTACACGGGGACTGAAACTACGGGTACGTTGCATTAGTTGAATAGGAATACCGACCGCAATAAACCGCGCCAGTAGCGTTACCGGAATCATAATCAGTCCGGCCCATAAGTAAGGCTCGGCAAACGTTAGTACTAAGACTTCCAGGCCAATCAATACAAATAGAATAGCATTCAGTATTTCATCGATCAGTTCCCAGAATGTATCGATGTGTTCACGGGTTTTGTCCGACATGGCAAAGCGGCGGCCGGTATTACCAATCAATAGTCCGGCCACTACCACAGCAATCGGGCCGGATATATGCAGTGCCATCGCCAGAGAGTAGCCACCCAGTACGAGGGCTAATGTCAGTAATACCTCGACCTGATAGTTATCGATGCTGGCCAGCATTTTGTAGACGATATAGCCGATTACAAAGCCAAATATTGCCCCACCAATGGCCTCCTGCACAAATAACATCAGCACAGCAGAAATACTGAATTCAGCTGTATGGCCATCAGCGCCGGTAGCAACAAAGCCGAGCATGACCAAAAATATAACTACAGCTACCCCGTCATTAAACAGCGATTCACCAGCGATTTTTGTTTCCAGTGATTTAGGCGCGCCGACTGTTTTCAGAATACCTAATACTGCGATCGGATCAGTCGGGGAGATGAGTGAGCCAAATAACAGGCAGTAGATAAACGGAATATCCAGCCCCAGCAATGGGAAAATGAAGTAGGTGGCGAAACCCAGTAAAAATGTTGAGGTAATAACACCAACGCTGGCCAGCGTGGCGACCACCCATTTTTGTTTGGCTAGCTGGTCAAGGTGAACATGAAGCGCACCAGCAAAGAGCAGGGCGCTCAGCATGCCATTCATTAATGTCTCATTGAAATCAATCCCGGCCAGTAGCTCTCTGGCGGGTTCTTCAATGTTCAGACCGAGTTTCCCTGCTGCAATGATAGCCAGCGACATCAGTAGTGATGTGAGTAATAGCCCGATGGTGGTGGGAAGCTTGATGTATTTGTAATTCAGGTAACTAAGCAGCGCAGATAAGGTGATGAGTAGTGCCAGAATATTAATTATTGTCATGTTAGTCGATAGAGCCTGTTTTTGTTTGGGTGGGACTTTAGCAGATTAAGTCAACGTTTTACCACTCATCTAATAGGAAATCCGTTAGTCAGATAGTTTTGTATACTGGTTTACACATGTATCAATAAAAAAAATTCCGGAATAATTATGAAAACCATACCTCAATCAGGATTTTCTCTAATCGAACTGTTGGTGACGCTGAGCATTGTGTCTCTGCTGATGACGGTTGCCGTGCCACAATTTCAGGACTTAATTGAAAGAAATAAGATTCAGGCGCTGATGGATGAATTTACGAGTAGCCTGTACATGACCAGGGGGGAGTCAGCTAAACGTGGGTATCAGGTCACGCTGTGCGCTAGTAATACTGCAAAAACAGATTGTGATACTGCAGCGACAGACTTCGCTTCCGGGTGGATTATTTTTGTAGACTATGACGGTAATGGTCAATTGGGTGCTTCTACCTTACTATTTGATGTGAATGGTGACGGCACTAATGATACTGCCGAAACAATTTTATATGCATCACATGTTTCGTCAGGCGGCAATTATGAGGTCGAGTCTACCGGAAGTGGTGCCAGGCTTTGGCAGATTAGCTACCGTGCAGACGGGCTGTTGGCAGGTAACTCAAATGCAGGATTTTCTCTTGTAAAACATGGAGAAAGTGATGAGCTGGCGGGGGTTAATATAAATCAAACCGGAAGAATCTACTCTAAAATAACTCCTCCGGTAGCGGAAGAACCCACGCCGGAATAAACCATTAATGCCTGTATTGGCAAAAGACAGGCTGCGCTATTTTTGAAAAAATAGTTAACATTATCCCCCAAAGAAATGAATGGAGAGACATAGTCATGGCAATAGCTGGAGAAACGACAGAAGGAAAGTTGCGCTCACTAAATAGTCAGGCTGCTGAGCAGCTGAGTCAGCACTTTTTACAAGCAGAAAAGTTACATCTACGTGATTTGTTTGCTGCTGATCCGGAACGTTTTGAGCGTTTTTCACTGCGGGTATCTGACCTGTTTCTCGACTATTCCAAAAACCGCGTGACCGATGAGACCATGAGCTTATTGAATGAGCTTGCCCGGACTGCGGACGTGGAAGGTTGGCGGGAACGTATGTTCAGCGGTGAGAAAATTAATAACACGGAAGACCGGGCGGTGCTGCATGTAGCCTTGCGTAATCGTTCTAACCAGCCGGTGATGGTGGATGGTGAGGATGTGATGCCTGAGGTGAATGCCGTGCTTGCCAAAATGGGCGCATTTGCGGCGAAGGTGCGTGATGGTGCATGGTTGGGGCATACCGGAAAAATGATCACTGATGTGGTGAATATTGGTATCGGCGGTTCTGATCTTGGGCCACAAATGGTGTATCAGGCATTACAGCCGTATTGTCATTCCCGAATGAAGATGCATTATATGTCGAATGTGGACAGTGCCCACGTGCGTGATGTGTTGAATGACCTTGATGCGGAAACCACGCTGTTTATTGTTGCCTCAAAAACCTTTACCACCCAGGAAACCATGACCAATGCACATTGTGCACGCAACTGGTTTCTGGAATCAGCGAGTGAAGGCGATATACCCCAGCATTTTGTTGCAGTTTCCACTAATACGGAAGCTGTCAGTGAGTTCGGTATTGATCCGGATAATATGTTTGTGTTCTGGGATTGGGTTGGTGGGCGTTATTCTTTCTGGTCGGCTATCGGTTTATCGATTGTCCTAGCGGTTGGCATTGATTCTTTCATGGAGCTGCTGGACGGTGCGCATGAGATGGATAATCATTTCCGTGATGCACCACTGGAAGAAAATATGCCAGTGATTATGGCGCTGCTGGGTGTTTGGTATAACAACTTTTATGAGGCCGAGTCTAATGTGATTCTGCCGTATGATCATTACCTGCGTAGCCTGCCGATGTATCTGGAACAGGCTGACATGGAAAGTAATGGTAAGTCGGTTGACCGTAATGGCGAGCCTGTTGATTACCAAACCGGCCCGATTATCTGGGGCGCTACCGGTATTAATGGTCAGCATGCTTTTTATCAGCTGATTCATCAGGGTACCAAAATAATTCCGGCTGACTTCATCGTGTCGCTGAAGCCGCACAATAATCTGGGGCAGCATCACGATATTCTGATGGCAAACTTTCTTGCGCAAACGGAAGCATTAATGTGTGGCCGCACGCTGGAAGAAACACGGGAAACCATGAAGGCGCAGGGCCTGTCAGACGACGAAGTAGATCTCGCACCGAAGGTCTTCGCGGGTAATCATCCCAGCAATGCACTGATAATTGATCAGTTAACACCGCATTCGTTGGGTATGTTGGTAGCTTTGTATGAGCACAAGATTTTTGTACAGGGCATTATCTGGAACCTGAATTCTTATGATCAGTGGGGTGTTGAATTGGGTAAGCAACTGGCGAAGAAAATTTTGCCGGAATTAGATGCTGATACAGATACTTCCGCTCATGATGCTTCGACTAATGGTTTGATTAATTTATACCGGAAAGCACGTCAGTCATAGGCGTAAATAGTTTGTTACACTGCGCTGATTTTTCCGGAAAGTCGCTATGGAAAACTTCGGTGTATTGAATTATATAACCTATCTGGTGGGCTGTATTCTGATCGTGCTGCTGCCCGGCCCGAACTCTTTGTATGTGTTGTCTTTATCAGCGCAACAAGGTATTCGTATTGGCTGGGCAGCTGCCGCTGGCATCTTTGTCGGCGATGCTATTTTGATGTTAGCGACGGCTTTGGGGGCAGTGTCTGTGCTGACGACCTATCCGGCACTGTTTGTACTGATCAAATATGCCGGGGCCTGTTATCTGGCTTACCTTGGCTTTCGCATGCTCAATGGTGCGTGGCAGTCGTTACGGCAGCGAACTATTCATGAACTGGACGATGCTCCGGTATTGAGACAAACATCGGGGCAATCTGCGTTTAAAAAAGCCTTGCTGGTGAGCCTGCTGAATCCAAAGGCTATTCTGTTTTTCCTGTCATTCTTTGTGCAATTTGTTGATCCTGGTTATAAAAATCCGGCCATACCTTTTCTGGTGCTGGGGGTTACCTTGCAGGTGTGTAGTTTTGTTTATCTGGCTACGCTGATTTATGCGGGTAATAAGTTGGCTGAGGCGTTCCGGCGGAGGAAGACGCTGGCGGCGGTGTCGGGTGGTTCGGTGGGGGCGCTGTTTTTGGTGTTTGCGACTAAGTTGGCTTTGGCTTCGCTTTGAGTTATTAGCCAAGCCTGCAATGGAAGAAGGTTCATTCAATGGTTGTGGTTTGTTGTTGTTTAAGAGCCTGTTTAGCACTTTTTACCAGACTGGCAGGGTAGGCTGCCTCACCCAGTATCGCGTGGCGACGTTTGTCTGTGGTGCGCATAACCGGTTCACAAGAGGAGACCCCCACTGATGCTTGAATTATCTGCTCCAATGCTATCGGGTTGGGCAAAGCGGTATCTACTATCTTTTGCTTTAGCAATTTTGCCATCTCAGTGGCATCCTTCTCGCTGGTGCCGGGTAATAAAACGGCAAAATTGGCATCTACATAATCATAATGAGCTAATGTGTCAGAGCCACGTCGCGCCACAGTGCGCAGAGAATCAGCCACTGTCTTTAAGTATTTTTTTACTTCTTTAGTGTCCAGTTGGTTTTCCATTTCCCGGAAGCCGTCGATTTCTACCATGATTAATGAGAGAGGCTGTCGATCCCGTGCGGAACGTCGCCATTCCTGCTTTAAAATTTGGTCAAAATTTCTGCTACTCATGAGGTGGGTGACGGGGTCAATAGAAATCTTACCGATCAGAGACTGCTCTTTATTGAGTAATGCATCAAGTATGCGCCTGAATATTTTGGTCATCAAAACGGTGATGGTGACAAAGGCCAGAATGACGAAACATAGCAGGTTGGTTTTCGAATTTTGCTGGAGGGCGAGCATGATTGTAATAGGGATCAGCAGTAGCGCAAGCTGTGTCTGGAATATTTTGGTTGAGATGAGCGACATCGGCCAGATAGAAATAGCTATGATCAACAGAATACAAAGATGGATAGCCTGAGAAACCGGGTCATCACTAAACAGCAATAGCCCCGACAGCCCCCAAGCCACACATAGTAATATGCTAATGATGCGGTAACGTCTTAACTGTTCTTCCATCAAGGCATCTTGGGTGAATCTACTGTTGACCAGCCAGTAAGCGGTGGCCAATATTACTACTGTGCAGAACCAGATAAATACGGCCGGGTTTCCAGTCACTATCTCGGTAAATGCTAATATGCACAGCAGTAAAGCTGCAAAAACATGTAACCAGAAATAAATTGATCCGAATTGTTTCAGGAATAACAGCTGTTCCTGCGGAGTTGAAGCTATCTGAATCGAGGTGTTTCTGACGGGTTGATGGTTGTTTTCCATGGGCTATCCCTGATCCCTTTTGGCTAGTTATATATTGTAATAAGTATTCCCCGGGAAGGGGTGAAATCCTTTTATATTTTTACTATATCAAAATTACAGACGCTTAGCTTCAGGCATTGATGATAGTCGGTAAATAAACGGCCTGATTGCGTCCTAGTTGCTTTGCTTCATACAATGCCGCATCAGCACGTTGGATAGTTTGTTCCAGATCAATATCGTTTATCTGGCTTGAATGCACTACGGTAATGCCGACACTAATTGTGACGTACTCAGCTGAGTCTGATTGCTCATGTGCTAGTCGCATCGCCCGTATGTGTTGGAGCATTTGTTCGGCCAATTTTTGTGCGGATTCCGGTGAGGTGTTGGGGCAAATAATCATAAACTCTTCGCCGCCATAGCGGACGACCAGATCATTGTCGCGGGCAAATGTTTTGGCGATACTGCCTGCTACCTGCTTTAGGCACAAATCGCCTTGCGGGTGGCCATAAGTATCGTTATAGAGTTTGAAGTGGTCGATGTCGCAGAGCATGATGGTCAGATAAGCATCATTTCTTCCGGGTTTATGCAACTGCTGCCATTCATAGCGCAGTTTTTCTTCCATAAAGCGCCGGTTAGCCAGTCCGGTCAGAGCATCACGTCTATTCTGTTCTTCCAGTAACTCATGCGCTTCCTGTAAGTCGGCATAGGCCTGGTTCAGTTTTTCAGCGTTGCGTTTACGTTCAGTAATATCACGCACGATCCCGGTGAACTGGATGCCTTCTGAGGTAATGACACGGGAGATTGAAATTTCCAGTGGTATTTCCTGACTATTGCGGTGAAGCCCGGTGGCTTCGCTTTCGATGTGAATCTGTCTGGCCTGGGTATGTATGAATTGGAGGGTAAATTTTCGGGTGTATTCATCTATTAAGCCGGACGGTACCAGTGTATTAACATGACTCCTTTTAATCTGCTCCTGACTGTAACCAAAAATACGTTCTGCTGCGGAATTAAACTCTGTGATGATGCCATGTTCGTTGGTGGAAATAATGCCCTCAACGGAATGTTCGATGACCGTACGTAAACGGGTTTCACTGCCCACCAGATTTTGGCGTTCACGGTAGGCGACAATTAACTGTGCCAGCGCCTGTAACAGAACATCCAGCTCGTTGTACATTGAGAGGTCAAAGCCATTCTGACGGTTGACAAGGCATAAAACTCCCACGAACTTGTAACCACTGTACAGTGGCAGAGCAATAAAGTTCTTACATTCTAGTGTTGGTGATACCGGAAAACCTAGTTGTTCTGGTTTTACCACAGGGCCGTTATCAATAACCGGTTGCCCTTTGGTGATGATTTTGCCCAACAGAGAATTCATGTCTGACAGGGCTTCAGGAGTATGGCCATGATTAAATACCATTGCTTTTTCTGATGAGATGCGCAGTACTTTATTGAGAAAATAAGGTTGCAGATAGGGCTGGTCATTGTCGTCATGTAATAATTCACCGATAAACCCGTCTTCGCAACCTGTTAGTAGCAGAATATGCCTTTGTAGTTCGAGAAAGACGACATGGCGTTGTTCATGTTCTGAGATGAACTTACTTTGTACCAGTCTGATGGTGTCCTGAATGCGGGTGTAATAGTCTATTGCCTGTGCCCGCTCATTGAGGCTTTGGCGCATGGTTTCCAGTGCATTACCCAGCAGTCCGACTTCGTCTCTGCTTACAGTTTTAACCCGGGCGCTGTAATTGCCTTTGGTAATCTTGTTAGCGAGATTGGTGAGGTAATTCAGTGGCTTGCTGACAAAATTTTCTAACAGTAATAGCGTAAACAGAAAAGTGAATATCAGCATTAGCAGAACATAGTACTTTATGTTTTGGATAAAGTTAATTTTCTGATTGGTGGTGGCATCAATGTCCAACATTAAACGTACGGTGGCGTAGTTTGTACCGTTGAAAACAACTTCTTTCTGTAAAGGGTCAAGAGGAATATTTTTGGGGAGGTAACGTTCTTCAAGTGGGTATATACGGATACCTTCCGGGTTATAAAGATAGAGTGAATACCAGTGTTTGCGCTGGCTCAGCACTTTATTCAGGGTGTCGTACATATTGGCCAGATCACTTTCCAGTAAATCGGGCAGAATGGCTCTGGACAGAAGGTCAATATACGACTCTTCCTCTTCAATCTTGCTGCTTTCGATGAGTTGTACGTAACTGGGTATGACAAAATAGTTGCTGTACATAAACGCAACGGTCAATAGCAGAAACAAAGGGAACAATAGTTTAAAACGTAGAGTCATCATGGCGTTTACTGAACGTAAAAGTCTTCCAGGCCCATCTCACGTAATAAGTCATAATCTTGTAGCTCAGTGCTGCCGATAACTTTAATGGGGATTTTCCCTAACATTTCTCTTCCATCAACGGTTTCCCCCAGTTCGAGAAAAGCGTCTGTGAGTTTATCTACGATTTCCGGTGCAACCCGGAGGTGTGCCACAATTGGATGTGGTGGTACTTCTACGGTTTTATTAATGATTCTCAGCTGGCTACGAATTTCTTTACTTTGTTGTTGGAGGGTTTTTTGTACACCACCTCCGGCCTGTGCCAGTCCCAGCACGACGTTAAGGTAAACCGAGGAATGGCTGCTGACGTATATTTCTTCGACTTTGATGTTGTACTTGCGTGCAAACTCTGTCCTTGGAATCAGCGCTGCACCAAGCGCGTTAGGTGCCGGGAAAGCTACCTTCTTACCATCCAGGTCTTCTATGGTTTCCAATGGACTGTCTTTTTTTACCACTATAATGCCGTACAGAGTGCGCCCTACATCCCGTAGTATTGGTTCATAACCGGCTGCGGTATGTGCAACTATTGCGTGGTAGGGATTCATGTAAGCAATATCAAATTCACCGGCGTTGAAGCGCTTTTCAAAGCTGGGTATGTCTGTTGAATTGTCCAGCTGCAGTTGGATACCGGTTTTATCAGTGACTGCTTTAAGGATAGGTTCCCAGATTGTATTGATGCGTTCAGAGGAAAACTGAGGAACAATGCCCACCTTAAGAACTTGGTCGGTACTTTGCTGGTCTTCAGCGCTGCTGCAGGCTGAAAAGAACAGAATAAATAATACTATTAGTGTGGAACTCGTTTTTTCTTTCATCAGTATAGTATGCCTCCATCAAGCTGAGCACTGTTAAAATTATATGGGGAAGTATTTATAGCTTCAAAAATAAAACTGTAAAACTACGGGATGATGGTGGCGAATACAAGCTGCAAGCGAGAAGAGTACTGTTGATCTCCTGGAATGCGCACTATTTGGATTGGATTCATTCTTCTGGGTGCGCCCTGTAAAACAAAGGTTTGCGGATTTTTGATCGCGAGCTTTATTTATTTGAGCAGTCAAGTAAATAAGCAGGCCTTACATAGCAGGTCATAGAAGTGAAGAAAGGTGGGAATGCTACAACACCAAAACAGCGGCGCATAAACCAGACGGGTGAAAATTTACCCTCTAGAAAATCTAATCTACCCCTAGAACGAAAAAAGCAGTAAGTCAGATTGGGGGCAGATTTAACTCTAACTTGCTGATTCTATAGGGCAATTAAAAAAGCCCTGTAACGAAAAACGCTACAAGGCTTTAGTATTTTGGCTCCCCAAGAAGGACTTGAACCTCCGACCAATTGATTAACAGTCAACTGCTCTACCAACTGAGCTATTGGGGAACTGTTAAGAGGCGCAAATATTAATGGCAACCTGAGGCTACGTCAACAGCTCAGCGCGTTTTTTTTCATACTTTTTTGCATATTATTTCATCTTAGCTAACAAGCGACTGTTCTGTGGCCAAATCCTGCCGATAGTCGATTTAATTTGACTGACGAGTGACCGGTTCGGTCAGCATATAGCCACCGCCACGAATAGTTTTGAACAATGGCTGCTTGGCCTCTACTATTGGTAGTTTTTTACGTAGCTGCCCAACCCTGACATCAATAGCCCGGTCATGCGGCCCGGCATCACGCCCACGGGTTTGTTGCATCAGATAATCACGACTGAGCACCGTCTCAGGGTGTTTCACAAATACTTTCAACAGGTCAAACTCCGCTGGTGAAAGATCGACGAGTTGTTGTTCAGCGTTGTGCAACTGCCGCACCTTACAATCCAAGCTGTAACCGGCAAAGTGGTATTGGTCGGTTTCCGGGCTGGGTGGTGGCGATTCTTCGCTTTCGCCCAACCGGCGTATCACAGCATTAGACCGTGCCAGTAATTCACTGACCTCAAAGGGTTTCGGCACATAATCATCCGCGCCTGCTTCCAGCCCCGCGATCCGGTCATCTAGCTCATTGCGTGAAGTCAGCATAATAATACCGGCTGAGTAGCCTTGTTTTATCTCATGCAACAGTTCAAAACCATTTTTACCGGGAAGGTGCACATCAAGAAAGACCAGTTGAATCGACTGTTGTTGCAATATCTGGTGCATTTCATCACCCGAACCGGCGCAATACACGGTCGCGCCGCGCTTCTCGAAATAGCGTTTAACCATCGACTGGATAGCGACTTCATCATCAACAATCAGGATCTGGCAGGCAAATTCCGGCATATTACGTCTTTAACAACTCCTGTAGTTTTGAGGCAAGCTGCTCACCCTGGAAGGGTTTGCGCAACAGGTGCTTGTCGCTGAGTACATCATCGACTTGCTCGCTGTAGCCTGTCATGCACAATACTTTGATGTCAGGATAGTCCGCATTTATCCGTGAGTAAAGCTCCAGGCCGTTGACCGTACCCGGCATAATTATATCGGTTAACACTAAATCATAATCTGTACCAGCCGCCAGTTTTTCCACGGCTTCATCACCATTTTCCGCTAAATCGACGTTATAACCCATTTTTTGCAGGCTGCGGCGGGCAAAGCTGCGCACACCGACATCATCTTCCACCAACAGAATATGCGCGGATTGCTCACTTTGTTCGGGCCGTTCCGGTTTTTTCTTCGTTTGGGGTAGGGCGGTTTGTTTGACCGGAAAAATTAAGCGGATAGTAGTGCCTTCATTTCTGCGTGACCGAATGTCGATATCGCCTTCTGATTGTTTAACAAAACCATAGACCATACTTAAGCCTAGCCCAGTGCCAACGCCCGCTGGTTTGGTGGTATAAAACGGCTCAAAGGCCCGACTGATAGTTTCAGCACTCATGCCTTCGCCTTCATCCCTGACGCTGAGCATGATGTAATCGCCTGCGGGAATGTCAGTAAAAGCCGGGTGCTGTTCGGGCTTGTGATACCGGCAAGTCTTAATCAGTACCCGCCCGCCCTTAGGCATCGCGTCGCGGGCATTCAGTGTCAGGTTAAGCAGGCAGGTTTCCATCTGGTTCCGGTCAATACAGATAGGTGGCAAGTCTGCATCAAGCTGATGTTCAATGTGTACTGTTTCACCTAATGTCCGGCTTAATAGACTGGTAAAGTCTGCCACCAGTGTATTCAGGTCACTGGCTTCAGGTTTGAGTGGTTGTCTGCGTGAAAAGGTCAGCATGCGCTGGATTAATTCACTGCCGCGTCTGGCTGCCTGCTGACAGCAATCAACCACCTCGTCTAATTCTTCAAAATCGACATTGTCTGCGTTGAAATCTTCCAGAAAATTCAGGTTGCCAAGGATAATGGTGAGTAGGTTATTAAAGTCATGCGCAATACCGCCGGTCAGCCGCCCGAGTGCCTGCATTTTTTGCGATTCAATCAACTCACGCTGAGTCTGCTTGTACTCCGTCAGATCCTGTCCGAGGAAAAAGTAGCCCAACATCTGTTGTTGATCATCAAAGTGAGGGATGAATGAAATCGAGACATCCAGCGGGCTGTGACCTTTACGACCCAGGCGGTACTCAGATTGTACTTCCTGTCCTTGCAATACATTGGCTATATCCCTGCGGAATTGTTTTAGGTTGCGGACTTCTACCAGATCAAATATAGAGGTGCCCAGCAGCTGCTCACGATTTAATCCGAACCATTCCTGGTGCATATTATTAATAAACTGATAGCGATTATCTTTGTCCACATACGCAATCAGTGCCGGAACCGCATCCGCAATCTGACGAATCCATAACTCGCTTTTGTGCAGGGCTTCTGTACGTTTTATCACTCGTTGTTCAAGCCGGGCCTCGTTGAGACGCTGTTCGGTTATATCGGTATAAGTAGTGACAAACCCACCATTATCCATTGGATTACCACGAATCTCGATAATGGTGCCATCCGGACGACGGCGCTCAAAAACATGTGATTCAAAATTAGTAGCCAGTGCAACACGTTCTGCGACCAGTGTGTCTATGTCACCTTCACCGTATTCACCCCGTTCAGCGTTGAAGCGAAAGAAAGCTTCGATATGCTGGTTGGGCACCATTAGCCCGGTAGGGAATTCCAGCAACTCCATCATGCGTTCATTCCAGGCGACCATGCGTAAATTAGGATCGAAGACAGAAATACCCTGATCAAGATGGTTCAGGGCATCTAATAACCAGAAGCTGCGCTGTTTGAGGTCATTCTGTTCAGGAGTAAGTTCATTCATAACACTTAGTATCTAACTTCTTAAATCTAACGCCAAGTTAAAAAAAAGGTCTATGATCATTTGGGTCTTGATACTTAGGTAAAAAGCTGAGGCAAAATGTCCACTCATAACGATAAAATTGGAAAATGCATCATGGAAAAGATTAGGTTGCCACTATCAACGGCAAAACTCACATTTAGCTTATTCTGTTTAGCGGTATCGGCTACAGCTTGCAGCACCACTGGCAGTAGTACCGGATCTGAAATTCCCGGTCAGTTGAATGACGGTGGCTGGGTAATGAATATACCGGGCAAAGCACATACGCATGCAGTGGTGTTGACTGAGTGCCCTGATATGCCGGTGGTGACGACACATGTGCACGATCATAATCAGGTGGGTCATGGGCCACATAAGCATAACGGTTGTTATACCTGCCCGACTCCTTCTCTGGCTTCTCGTTTGTATGACAAAAAGTAATGTCCGGAGCTAAAGGTTTTTAGGTTTTTACACTTCCTTTACAAAAGACTCCGCCCAGTCCTTGGACAGTTCCCCTTAACCTGTTTAGGATAATAGGGGATAAGTATGTTAACCATACTGAGGTGGAGGCTGAATGGATAACAAGAGCGATACATTTCCCCGGTTGTTGATCGAAAACGCTGAGCGCTTTGCGAAGAA
>CALHAO010000204.1 GCA_937931765.1 uncultured Thiotrichaceae bacterium | reverse complement strand
TTGATGTCTTATAGAATATCGTTATTTAATAATATTGCAATATTCCCATTGGATCTGCAAAATATCTCTTAACGAAAAAACAGAGATATAGGCGCAGTCATGAAGTCACACTTTTCATTAGAAAACAAAGCACTGTATGCGGCCTGGCGAGATAGAAAGCTAGCAGATTACCCTACTACTATTGATGCGCTAATCACAAAAATTAAGCACGCGGAGCAAGTCAGTAAACAAGAAATCACACACATCCTGTCTACAGCCGCTCGTTTTAATATGGCTTTCTATCACCTGCCGGAGCAGCAGCATACTGATAAAAAAATTATTCATCGGCTAGCAAACCAGTGTGGCCTGAAAAACATCAATCATAATTTATGTGCCGATGCAGATAGCCTGACTTCATTGCAAGTAAGCACCCATCCTGGCCAACATGACTATATTCCTTATACCAATAAAAAGCTCAGCTGGCACACCGATGGCTACTACAACAGCCCGCAGGAGCAAATCCACGGCATGTTATTGCATTGCGTACAGCCTGCCCAAACAGGCGGCGAAAGCCTGCTTATGGATCATGATATTGCCTATATCCTGCTACGTGAGGCCGATCCGGCTTATATTAAAGCACTGATGCACCCTGAGGCTTTCACCATTCCGGCCAATATTCTCAACGGAGAGGTTATCCGCCCTGAACAAAGCGGGCAGGTGTTTGCTGTGACATCGGACGGTCATTTACACATGCGTTATTCGGCACGGCAGCGGAATGTGCAATGGCGTGATGATCCCGTTACACGTAAAGCAGAACAGTTTTTACTGGATCTGTGGGAACAGGATTCGCCTTATAAATTGCGTTATACCCTGCAGGCGGGTGAAGGAGTGCTTTGTAATAATGTGCTGCATTGCCGGACGACTTTTGTGGATGATGAGGGTGGGAGTAAGCGGTTGTTGTATCGTGGGCGGTATGTGGATCGGATGGATCGAAGAGCTATTTACAAAAAACCATAACTTGTATATACTTTTGTATAAACATTATTTCAAGCGGTGATCGTTATGCAGGAAGCATCGACAAAAGTATTTACCAGCGGTAATAGCCAAGCCATCCGCTTACCCAAACAATTCCGGCTAGATACCAAAACCGTCTACATCCGCCGAAGCGGTAACGACCTGATCATCTCACCTCATCCTGAATCATGGGATGGTTTTATGGAAGCGTGTGGTGGGTTTAGTGATGACTTTAGTGTTGAGTGCGATACTCTGCCGGATGATATTGAACGGAAAGGTTTCGACTGATGCTTTATATGCTGGATACCAATGTTTGTATTGGCGTTATCAATTACAGACCTAGAGTTCTGCGGGATAAGCTGTTTCAGCTTGCCGTAGAAGATGTTGCTATTTCACAGATCGTTTTGTACGAGTTAGAATTTGGGATTTGCCGTTCACAGCAGCAGCAACGTAATCGGGATAATCTTAGTGGCTTTCTCAAGTATGTAAAGGTGCTGGACTGGGGAACGGAACAGTCGGAGGCGGCAGCCCTAGTGCGCTGTGAGTTAATGGCGCAGGGTCAACCAATTGGTCATTATGATACTTTGATTGCTGCTCATGCCCGGTCGCTAGGAGCTACTTTGGTTACGCATAATGTGCGGGAGTTTCAGCGTGTTGAGGGATTGTTATTGGAGGATTGGGAATGAGCAGCCACATCCAAGCATTAAAACAAAAAAAGCTCCTGCCCAAGCCACCCGAGTTTCTAGCTGATGCCATCCAGTACGAAGTCATTATGGGTTCGGTGGCTTACGGCGTCAGCAACGACAGTTCCGACATGGATATTTACGCCTTCGCCATCCCGCCAAAGGAGATGATGTTCCCGCATTTACGCGGTGAAATTCCGGGTTTTGATGCATGCTCAGTGCAATTCGAGCAGTACCAGCAACACCATATTCACGACAACGATGCGCTGGGCAGCAAGGGCCGTGTTTATGATATTACGGTATACGCCATAGCCAAGTATTTCCGTCTGTTGGCCGACAACAATCCCAATATTATCGACAGTTTATATGTGCCGGATAATTGCGTGCTGTACGCCTCCCCTATCGGGGAAATGTTGCGTGAACGACGACAGTTGTTTTTGCACAAAGGCTGCTGGGCGAAGTTCAAAGGTTATGCCTATGGCCAGATGCATAAAATCCGCACCAAACAACCGGAGGGCAAGCGTAAAACGCTGGTCGATGAGTTCGGTTATGACGTGAAATTTGCTTATCACGTGGTGCGTTTACTGGGTGAAGTTGAGCAATTATTACTGCACGGCGATATGGATTTACAACGCGATGCGGAGCAGATGAAAGCGATTCGTCGTGGTGAATGGTCGCTGATGCAACTGGAGGATTATTTTAAGCATAAAGAGGCCGATCTGGAACGGGTGTATCTGGCGAGCGCCTTGCCGGATAAGGCCGACACAACGGCTATCCGCCAATTACTAACGGATTGTCTGGAACAACACTTTGGCTCCATGAGTGCGG
>CALHAO010000203.1 GCA_937931765.1 uncultured Thiotrichaceae bacterium | reverse complement strand
TTACCTTTCGCACTTATGCTAACCGCTGGTAGTGCTGTCTCTGCCGAGTTAAACGGCGCAAAACTGTACCTGGATAAAACCTGCTCCAGTTGCCACGGCGCAGAGGGTAACAAACCGATTGCAGATAACTACCCAAAACTGGGCGGACAATCTGCAAAATATACCCTGGAAAGGCTGAAAGCTTACAAAGCCGGGGAAATCAAAGGCGGGCAAGCCGCTATCATGACCCCAATGGCTTCCATGCTAAACGAAGAAGAAATGGAAGCTGTTGCAAACTACCTTGCTGAAGTTACCTGCACACCAGCAGAATAAACCTGTAAACATAAAAGGCCGGTCATCATGTGACAACCGGCCTTTTTTATACCACTCTCATAACCTGTCTCACATTGCGTTATGAGTCGCGGCGACGCCTCCAGAACGCTACCATAGATAACAACATTGACATCAGCCCCAGTGTCCAGGTGCTGGCAGTCGGAATCTGAACGCTGGTACTGGCAGTTGGCGTGAAACCAAAACCCACGGTCAGATTGGTAGACGTATCACCATCACCATCTGTATCAGGCTCCTGACCCCAGTTCAGCGTAATTGGATCACTCAATACACTACCATCAGTAAACTTAACACCATTGCTGTCGGTACCATCATCATTATCCGGATCACCGTTATCAATCGTTGGCAAATAACCCGCTGGTGGCCTCACTTTAACAACATAGTCACCTTCACGCAGATCGCCGAAGAAGTATTCACCATTAGAGCCGGTGAGTTGTGGCTGAACCACATTGCCTTTCAGATCCACCGCAAAAGTACCATCCGGATTCAATAATGTCACAGTAGATCTTGGTACACCCGGCTCACCCGGATCTTGCCTACCATCACTATCCAAATCAATCCAAATACGGCTACCCACACCGACCGAACGATAAAGACCACAATCCACAGTCAGATTATCCGTCTTATCACCTGTTGGTAACTTAAAGGCCGGTGTTTGATAAACACTATCCACCACCGCACAATTACTATCAGAATCTGAAGCATTATTATCAGGATCAGAACCACCCTGAGACAACTTATAACCCTCTTCAGGCGGTGTCACCGTAACACTGTACTCACCAGGTTCAAGATTAGTAAACTCATACAGACCACTGGTATTTGTTACCACTGGTGCTACCAAATCACCATTAACATCATAAGCCGGAGAAATACCATCAGCCCCCGTCAGACTGACTGTGACATCCGCCATACCCGACTCATCAGAATCCTGAGTGCCATTGGCATTAGCATCATCCCAGATATAATTACCCACGCTAACTGTGCTATAAAAACCACAGTCAACTGTCATATTGCCGTTTTCATTATCACCATCAATCGAACTGACCGGCTCACTATTCTCAAACAAGGTGATTGCATGCGTCTTAATCAGGCCAGCATCATCAACAATACAGTTACTATCGGTATCACTATCATCATCGTCAACATCCAGACCACCAGTAGTGCGGTAGTAACCAGACGGGGCGGACATGTTCACAATATAGTCACCACCCGGTAAATTACCAAAGCGATACAAACCATCAGCGCCCGTAGTTTGTGAAGTAACAGCAGCACCGTAAATATCAGTGACACCATTACCTGCAACATCAGTCAACTCAACTGTTACGCCCTGAAGCGGTTTTTCACCCAGGGTCTGCAGACCATCAACATTAGCATCAACCCAAACATAATTACCCAGCGCCAACGCTACCTCTTTAGACTCGTAGAAGCCAAAATCGACGGTCATATTGCCGTTATTATCATCACCATCAGTAGCCGCTACCGGCTCAGTACCCGCCGCCAGTGTAAATGGCTCAGTTTCCGGGCCATTCGCCTTCTCAACACCGTTGCTGTCCTGATCATCAACATTGATATCGACATCAGCACCACCCGTCGTCAACACAAATCCGGCAGGCGGACTAGCTCTCACTATATAATCGCCACCCGGCAGATTAGTAAATTGATACAGACCGCTGGTATCGGTTGTCTGCGGCAAAACTGCATTACCGCTCAGATCTGTGGCGGCACTACCATCAGGCTTCAGCAGTGTTACCTGAACATCCGCCAGACCCACTTCATCATCGCCCTGCCTACCGTTTTCATCAACATCATTCCAGACAAAATTGCCCACAGAGACAGGCGCAACCGCCAGCGGAGGAGGCAGTAAACCAAAGTCAACCGTCAGATTAGCATTTCCATCAGGTGTTCCAGCGCCGTCATTACCCGCAACGTCACTGGCTGTAGGCAACTCATACAAAGGCTCATCCGCCCCATCCGCACCCAAATTCACCAGACCGGAACAAATACTCAGTGCCGAGTCATTAATACCATTATCATTACTATCGACATCCAGGTTCGGATCAACCTCATCACCACCGGTACTCGTGTAACCAGTCAAAGGGCCACTCGAAGCAAAGTTAGCAGCCGTCAGACAAACCTTATAACTACCGGCCTCCAGCCCGCTAAATAAATAGTAGCCATCACTGGATGATGTCTGGTTAAGAATGGCATCATTATCATCACGTAGCTCAACCTGAATAACCTGACTAACATTTGACTCACCGGCATCTCTCAGGCCGTTATTGGCATTATCTGCATTGCCCGCACCATCATCAATCCAGATCTGATTACCTACACTGTACTTGGGCACATCTGATAGGTGGAACCCACAATCAACAGTCATATTGCCGTTATTATCATCACCATCAATACCAGCAACTGGCTCACCGCCTTCTGTCAACAGGAAGGGCAATGTCTGTATACCATCATCAGTGATCTGACAATTATTATCGGTATTGCTATCATTGGTATCAACATCTTCACCACCCAACGTCGGCACATAACCACTGGGAGGCGTAACCCGGACAATATATTCACCTTCAGGTAAATTGGTGAACTCATACTTACCGGTGGCTGTAATGGTTTGTGTTTGCACCAGAATACCATTCAAGTCACGTGCTTCTGATGTTGTATTATCAGCTTCTACCTTCAGCAAATTAACCTGAGAATTAACCAGCCCATACTCATCAGTATCCTGGATGCCATTTTTATTACCGTCCAACCAAACAAAGTCACCCACAGATAATGGAGCCGCTGGGATTGCAGGCTCAATCACCACCTTGTAATCCTCAACTTCACCATCCGCTGCCTCACCAGTGACCCCATCACCACCAGCAGTAGAACAACGAAAACGAGCGTACGTTTCACCAGCCTTAGCCAGTGTTGGCACACTTAAAGTCAGCTGATTAAAACCTTCTGATAACTGCTCATCAACAAATACCTGTTCAGTAACACCTGCCCAGGAACCATCGCCTTCCCAGTCAATCCACGCATTTAACTGACAGGCTTTGCTGGCCGTGACATTGACTCTAATGTCCTGTACACCCACCCGTAACGTATTAAAGATGACCCCATCTTCATCGTTAGCCTGCTCAGCACAGTTACCCCAGGAAGGAGTACTGAACGTACTATCATCACTACCAGCATCAAGCGCAGTATCACCCAAATCAGTATCAACACACTGGCCCAAATAAACATCAGTGCCCAACTGATGCCTGGCCCCGTCGCTGCCACTCAGTGTCGGATAATCCGGCTCAGGAGCATCCGTATCAGGACTATCAGGCGCATCACCGTAATCGAAAGGAATCAGAACTTTGACGCAGGACTCATCATCTTCATTAACAGGCGGGATCGCATCCACTGCATCCAAAATCCCCTGAAAACCTGCTCTGTTATTAGGCGTAGAGTCACTATCCACCCCACCAGTGCTGGTGACCTGAACACAGTTTGTCACCAAATCAGAAGCCTGAACGTATTGAACCGGCCCCAAAACAGCCAGCAAGCTGGCGACTGAGACGCTTAGAGGGAACTTTGTTATTTTCATTATTTAACCCTGACTGCTATTATTTTTATTTTGATAAGTATTTTTATATTCTTTACATCGAAAAACTAACTCGAAAAACCTTGTTTGAAAGTCACTCTGATCAGCTTTTGAGAATACCGGAACAAGGCAACCCCGTTCCGGTATTTGACAACGTCATTTTATATCGACGTTTTTTTACTTTAGTCTACAGTGACAGTGATACGTAAAGACATGCTTGCACCATTAGCCAGATCACCAATAGTCCAAAGACCGCTGGCAGGCACATAAGTAGCACCAACGGAATCATCCGATACATAAGTCAAACCTGCTGGTAACAGATCCGTTACTGCGACATTCGTTGCATCATCAGGCCCAGCATTAGCTACCGTCAATACATAGATTAATGTATCACCACGACGTACTGAAGTTGCTGGTGTCGTTCCATCAGCCTCAAAGACATCTTTCGCCAGATCGACATCGACCGTAGGCGCAATGCTCACAACAGCAATATCGTGATCATCCTGATCCAAATCAGTATTATCAATCGTGTCATCCGATACTACGCCATCATCCGTATTATCAGCATTCGGAATAGAATCCTGGTCAACAACGGCGTTACCATCAGCATCCAGCGCTGCAGAAATTTCAGCAGTATTCGTCAAGTCACCTGCAACAACATCTGCCAATACTCTCAGACTAATAGTCAAAACAGGGGCATACGGCTGGCCAGCCGCCACAGAAATAGGAGTAATTAATGTTGCGATCTGCGGGCCGGTAGGATTAGCAGCGTCAGCAGGTGTTTGTGCCCATTTTGCATCAGCCGGATCAAGTTCCATTCCCAGCGGAATATAGTCTGTCACCACAACACCTGTTGCACCTATAGTGCCTTGGTTAATTACTTCAATGTTAAAGCTAACGATATCACCCGCCTTAATAGGCGCAGATGGATTAGTCACTGTTTTGCGCAATGCCAAATCGAAAACAGGTGCGTCTACAAAGGTAACTTTTCTATCTTCAACTTCACCATCAGCCATTAAACCAGAAGGTGCCAACTCAGTCAGAGCCGAATCAGTACTCAAACGACAGCGAGTGTAACTATCACTTGAATCTGTTGTAACTCTATCGAGATTATCAGCCACCGCACCAGCAGGAACCTGCGGCATACCAACAGTGATTGTCTGAGGCCCGGCAAGTGAAGCAACAACAGCAGAGCCAGACTCAGAACCGTCAGTGGCGAAGACACCATCACCGTTGTAATCGATCCAACAAACCAGATTGGCACTAGAGCCGGTTTCATTAGTAACGAGCACATCCCAATCCAGATCCTGACCCTCAGTCATTGTTGTAACTGTATAGCCATCTTCATCTGAGTCGCCATTATTGTCATCAGCATTCGCCTCAGCATTAGCCAGCACGCCATCCTCTTCATCCACTAATGCACCCAGTGATAACTTCGGAATAATCTCATGTTTAGCACCACCACTAGCCTCCAATGTGCCATAAGAATCAGGCGCATCACCATAATCGAAAATCGACACAACATTAATCTTTGCACAATCTTCATCATCTTGAGAAACATAAGCAGGGTCAGCAACATACGCAGCCAATAGGTCAGCCTGAGTTATATTATTAGGCGCGGAATCAGCATCACTTTCCTCGGTTCCGGTAACCAGTGCACAGTTGTTAAGATCAGCGTCAGCCCAGGTAGGATTACTCGCTGCCAATACACCAACAGCACAGAAAGTCAGCAACAATGCATTAGAAGCTCTCGGTTTTTTTATCATTATTTACTCTCTTATTTTTAATTTTTTTTAGAATTGTTGTAAGTTGGAGTATTAGCCCTAGCCCCGCACCCCAGTTAACGCAATTTTAGCAATCACCTCATGTCACTCAGCTTAACCAAGTCAGCCTAAGGTGTTCCTTCAACCCTGTTTCTAGCGAATGTGCAATGCAAGCCCATAAATAAAATCTATCTATACATGACACTATCACCTGGCTATACAAAAAACAAACAGAAACCGGATAAGCAGCATGATTGAAAACGATGTATCCAATCATCACCTGACGGTAGCTAATCTGCCCTTCTCACTATAAAATAAACTAATAACAAATAAAAAGAGAAATCCATGACTGCTGCAACCCCACAGCTAATTAGCGCTGCGCTGACTGCATTGAACACCGTAGTATTAGGCAAAGAACATCAGATCAAACTGGCCTTGTGCACACTACTAGCCAACGGCCATCTGTTGCTGGAAGACTTACCCGGCATGGGCAAAACCACATTAGCCCACGCACTGGCCAGGGTTTGCGGGCTGGATTACAACCGGGTGCAATTCACCAGCGATTTACTGCCTGCGGACCTGACGGGTGTGTCGATTTTTGATCGTGATAAAAGCACCTTCAATTTCCACCAAGGCCCTTTGTTCACCCAGATTTTTCTGGCAGATGAACTTAATCGCGCATCGCCCAAAGCTCAAAGCGCTTTGCTGGAAGCCATGGAAGAACAGCAGGTCAGTGTTGATGGCACAGCTCATCCGCTACCGTCGCCGTTTTTTGTCATTGCCACCCAAAACCCGCAAAGCCAGTCCGGTACGTTTCCATTACCGGAATCACAGTTAGACCGGTTTTTACTGCGTATTTCGCTGGGTTATCCCGATCCGGCTGCTGAGCGGCAATTACTCAAAGGCCTTAGTGGACGCAATGTGTCTGACAAATTGCCGCAGGTACTGAGTGAAGGCCGCTTAAAAGCCTTACAGTCACTGGTGCCACAAGTAAGAATGACCGATACCCTGCTGGATTATGTACAACGTTTAATAGCTGCCACCCGTCAATCTGAACATTGCCAGGTCGGCTTATCACCACGTGGTGCACAGGCACTGGTACGCAGCGCGCAAAGCTGGGCTTTATTACAGGCCCGCAGCCATGTACTGCCGGAAGATGTGCAAGCCGTCTTTGTTGCCGTCGCCGGACACCGTTTAGTCGGGCGGCAGGAGTTACATGATGAGCAACTGGCACGGCGGATTCTCAGTGAAGTTGATGTGATCGGCAACGGATAAAGGTGGGCAACACCGTGACTGAAATGACCGAAGTGAAAAGCAGCACTGCCAACGTGTCCGATCTGTGGGCAAACTGGGTAAAACGCAGGCTACCCAAATCCAGACAAATCACGCTCGGCCAACGGCAAATTTTCATTGTGCCCAATAAACTGGCCGCAGCCATGCTGGG
>CALHAO010000202.1 GCA_937931765.1 uncultured Thiotrichaceae bacterium | reverse complement strand
GGACTGGGGCAATATATGGAAGTCGGCGCACAACCGGGGTTTGAGTTTTATTTCTCAGCTATGTTTGATCGGGTGAAATATCCGGCGTTAGGTAAACATGGTGGAGGAAATGGCGCGGCTACTACGATTGAACGTAGTGATGGTGGTGCGATGCGGGCTAAGAGTAAGCAGTTTGTGCCGGAGGGGATGCGGGTTATTATGGCGTTTCCCGGTGGCGGTGGTTATGGTGAACCGGCGGAGCGCGATGCTGAGTTGGTGAAGCGTGATTTGGAGCGTGGGTATATATCTGAGGAAGTGGCTGCTCGGGATTATAAGTTAGATTAAGGAGGAGAAACAAATGGCAATACGCAACACCCCAAAACAAAAACACTACGACGTAGTTCTGATCGGCGGTGCCATTATGGGCGCATCCACAGCCTGGTTCCTGATGGACAACCCCGATTTCAACGGCTCAGTATTAGTCGTAGAACGCGACCCACGCTACGAAAAGTGCTCAACAGCCCACACCAATTCCTGCATGCGCCAGCAATTCTCCAACGTACTGAATGTACGCATATCGCAATTTGCGGCTGACTTCGTGAAGAATATCCGTACTTACATGGGCGGTGATGAGCGCGTGCCGGAGCTGTCGATTCGTAGTTTTGGTTATATGTATCTGGCGGATAATGAAGACTTTGCCAATGTTCTGCGTGAGAACCAGAAGGTGCAGCTCGCCGCCGGAGCTTCGACTCAGTTGATGGATGCGCAGGCTATCCGTGAGGCTTACCCTTTTTATAACGTGGATGACATTGTGCTGGGTTCGATTAACCTCACCGATGAAGGTTATTGGGACGGTGCCACGGTGTTCGATTGGTGGCGGCGGCAATCGGCTGAGCGTGGTGTGGAATATATTGATAATGAAGTGGTAGCGATGAGCCGTAACGCCGCCAACACTGCGGTGGAAAGCATCACCCTTAAATCAGGTGAAGTGATCAGCTGTGGTCAGGTGGTGAATACCTCCGGCCCGCGTGCAGCCAGAACCGCAAAAATGGCAGGCATTGAACCGGTACCGGTTGAACCGCGTAAGCGTTATTCCTGGGTATTCAAAGCTGAGCAACCACTAGATCGTGATTTGCCGCTGACCATTGATCCGTCGGGTGTGCATGTGCGTGAAAATGGCGGTGGTACTTATCAGTGCGGCGGGCATTCGGACATTGATCCGGCGGTGGCTTATGATGATTTTGAAATGGATCATGATATTTGGGCGAACCATGTCTGGCCGATTCTGGCCACACGCATTCCGCAGTTTGAAGCCATCAAGATACAAAGCGAATGGGCCGGTCATTATGCCTACAACGTGTTTGACCATAATGCCATTGTCGGGCCGCATACCGAATTGACGAACTTCGTTTTCCTGAACGGATTTTCCGGACATGGCCTGCAACAATCTCCGGCGATGGGACGTGGTACAGCGGAGTGGCTGACTTATGGTGAATTCCGGACACTCGACCTGACACCGTTTAGCTATGAACGCATTATTAAGAATCAGAAGCTGATAGAAAAGGCGGTGATCTGACCATGAAACTTCCGGTTAACCCTTTTACCCAGGCTATCCGCAAAGGTGAAAAACAGATTGGTCTGTGGATCAGCTTGTGCAGCCCGTTTGCAGCAGAAGTCGTTGCACCTGGTGGTTATGACTGGGTGCTGTTGGATATGGAACATTCACCCAATGAGCTGGGCACTTTATTGGGGCAGCTGGAAGTGTTTAAATCCAGTAGTAGCACTGCTATTGTCAGGCCACAATGGAATGATCCGGTGTTGGTGAAACGCTTGCTTGATCTGGGCGCAGAAGGTTTATTATTCCCAATGATTCAGTCAGTGGAGGAGGCGGAGAAAGCAGTTGCCTCAACACGCTATCCACCACGGGGTATTCGTGGTGTTAGCGGCTCCACCCGTGCTAATGCCTTCGGGCGCATCACCGATTACTTCCAGCGCATTGAAGATGAAACCACGGTTATTCTACAACTGGAAACCAAAACCGCGATTGCACAGGCTGAAGCCATTGCGGCAGTTGATGGTGTGAGTGGCATCTTCTTTGGCCCCGCTGATATTGCTGCGGACATAGGTTTGTTGGGCAAACCGATGGATGCTGCGGTGTGGGACTTAATTATGCCCGCTGCACGAAAGCTTATGGCCAAAGGTGTTCCGGTGGGTACATTGGTATTGGATGCTGATTTCGCGGCTAAATTATTGCAGGAAGGGTTTAGTTTTGTAGCTTGCGGCACTGATGCGTCCTTGCTGGCTAAAAACAGTGATCAGTTACTAGCGAAAGTTAAAAACACACTGGAATCCTAATGCCAAGGAACAGAGCTGTGTGGACAAGATGCAGGCTGAGGACCTGTCTGAGCGAAGCGAGTTCCGCAGGCCGGAAGCTTGTCCACACAGATCTGCTCCGTCCCAAACAGTAAAAAACACCACAACAGATTCCCTCTAAAAGATAAACACGGATATAAAATGAAACAATTAAAGAAACTGGTTTTAACCGGCGCTGCCGGACGTTTAGGTTCTCACTTACGCGAACCGTTGAGTAAAATGGCCGATACACTGGTATCCAGTGATCTGACTGATGATATTGGCAAACTGTATGACGGTGAAAAATACGTCAAGGCCGACTTGTCAAAACTGGATGAAATTGTACCGCTACTGGAAGGCGCAGATATGGTGGTGCATTTTGGTGCAATCGGTGACGAAGCACCTTTTGATGACATATTACAAGCCAATATTATCGGCGCTTACACCATCTGGGAAGCAGCACGCCAGCAAGGTGTAAAACGTGTAGTTTATGCCAGTTCGATTCATGCAGTTGGCATGCACTCTAAAACGGACTTCATTGGTACCGATGCACCTCATCGCCCAGATACCTTCTATGGCTTAGCCAAATGTTTTGCCGAAGATCTGGCTAGTTTGTACTGGGATAAACATCAGCTGGAATCGGTGTGCATGCGCATTCTATCCTGTGCACAGGTGACTAATGCCCGCGCCTTGGGGACATGGCTCTCTTATGGCGACCTGATTCAATTGGTTGAGAAATCGATTACCACACCGGTGACTAAATTCACGGTGGTATATGGCGTTTCTAATAACGACCGTGCGCCGGTTGATAACCATCTGGCCAGCTACCTGGGTTATCGCCCTAAGGATAATGCAGAGCAATTTGCCGAGCAGATTCTGGCTGAAGCACCGGAGGCAGATGTTAATGATCTGGCGCAAACTTGTCATGGTGGGCCGTTTGCCTCGGTAATACCGGGCAATAGTGGTCTGGCGACGATGAATATTATTGATGATACTAAAAAGACCTGAGGACACAGACATGAGTAAACCAGTAGCGGTAATTGTAGGCGGTGGTAGTGGTATCGGAGCGGATTCGGCTAAGAAAATGGCAGAAGAAGGCTATGATATTGCAGTGATGTCGTCTTCCGGCAAGGGCGAAGCGCTAGGCAATGAATTAGGCGGATTGGGTTTTACCGGTTCTAATTTAGTTGTGGCAGATTTACAGCGTTTTGTTGAGCTAATAATGGAACGTTTTGGCCGTATTGATTGTGTGATCAACTGCGCCGGACATGGCCCGAAAGGCAACATTATGGCCATTTCCGATGAGAACTGGCATCTGGGCATGGATTACTACCTGATGAATGTTATTCGCATGACCAATATCATCACACCCATTATGGAAAAACAAGGTTCCGGCTCCATCGTTAATATCTCAACCTTTGCGGTGTTTGAGCCTGATCCACTGTTCCCTACTTCGGGTGTGTTCCGTGCGGCTCTAGCCTCCTACTCCAAGTTATACAGCACTAAGTTTGCGGCGCAGAATATCCGTATGAATAAT
>CALHAO010000201.1 GCA_937931765.1 uncultured Thiotrichaceae bacterium | reverse complement strand
GCTGAATCCGGATCTGCCGGATATGCATGCAGATACAGAATTATTGCTGATGTTTGCAGCAAGAAATGAGCATCTTCAGCGTAAAATTATTCCTGCCCTGGAACAAGGGCAGTGGGTTATTTGTGATCGTTTCACCGATGCTACCTATGCGTATCAGGGCTATGGGCGTGGTTTGTCACTGGAGCGTATCGCTGAGCTGGAGCATTGGGTGCAAGGTGATTTACGGCCGGATTGTACGTTATTGTTTGATCTGGATGTTGAGATTGGCATGCAACGTGTCAGGCAGCGTAGTGTGGATCAGGCCGTCGGCATTGACCGTTTTGAGCGCGAACAGACAGCGTTCTTCAATAAAATTCGTGAGGGTTACTTAGCACGTGCCGGAGAATCTATTGACCGGTTTCATATACTGGATGCGGCTCAAACTATTGATGCGGTCAGGCAGCAAGTTATTCAGTCATTGAACAAGGTTGTACAGCAATGGCGACAGGTATGATAGGTACGATTCACTCCTGGCACCAGCTTACCTGGTCAAGGTTGCAGGGAGCTAGAGCAGACGGGCGATTGCCGCATGCACTGTTGTTTAGTGGTGACGAAGGTTGTGCTCATGAGGTTTTGATGCAGTCGCTGGTCAAGAGCTTTTTGTGCCTCACGCCAGTTGGCGATGCGGAAGGCCAGGCCTGTGGTTCGTGCCGTAGTTGTCAGGTATTTGAGTCTGGTGCGCATCCTGATTATAAAATGATAGCTGCACCCGCTGATAAGCAGGTGATCAGTGTGGATCAGATCAGAGGGCTGAATCATTTTCTGGAGCTGAGCCGTAGTTATAGCCCTTCACGTGTTGTGTTGATTCATGAAGCTGGCCGGATGAATGTTAATGCTGCCAATAGTTTGTTGAAGTCATTAGAAGAACCATCAGCTGATACACATATTTTATTGTTTAGTTCCCGCGCTTCAACGCTTTTGCCCACCATCAGGAGCCGTTGTCAGCAAATTCGTTTGCCGCTGCCATCTTCTGAACAAGCTTTGGCCTGGTTGCATGCTCAGCCGTTAACACAGAGTGCTGAGTTACTCTTAAATCTTGCCGGTGGGAAGCCAATGTTGGCGCTGGAGCTGGATTCTGGTGAGTTAATTGCGGCACGCCAGCTTTGGCAGCAGCAGTTACTGGCAGTCATCAGCAGGGATAAGTCAATTGCTGAGGTCGGCTCAGAATGGGCAAAACAATCAAAAGAGCAGTTGCTCGATTGGCAATTAAATACAATACATCATGCGCTGCGGTTTTCCTTGGCCAGTGCTGTGCAAGACGAGCCAGAAACATTGGCATTGTATGAGGCGGTTTCCGGCCGGAATTTATGGACTTTGTATGACGAACTGCTCGAGATGAAAGGCTTGGCCACTCATCCTTTGAATAATCAGTTGTTTGCAGAGAATATGTTATCGTTGTGGCTAAAATCCTAACCACAATATGCTAAGAAAAATAAACCATGGAATCACAAAAATTATCACTGGTGCTTTCTGACCGCGATGAATTGCATAATCATTACCTGCCTATGTTGAGCGGTGGGGGTATCTTCGTTCCTACCAGTAATGATCTGACGTTTGGCACTGAAGTGCTTGTCCAGGTTGACTTACTTTCAGAAAAACAAAAGGCCGTGGTGCCTGGGCGGGTTGTCTGGATTACGCCTGTAGGTGCCCAACGTAGTTTGATGAAAGGGGTTGGAATACAAATTACGGGTTCCAACAAAAGCAGAATTCAACAATACTTTGAAAACCTGATTGCTGATCGTTTGTATCAGGCACCCACTTTTCCATGTTATTAAATTTTCTACACAAGCCCTTATAAGTTTTTTTATCAGTTTGATAAAAAAATAAAAAAGAAATAATTGACATATAATAAATAAAAATACTTAAACTGACCTACTATAGTTGTATGTAGTTGGTTTGTTTTTAATCTATTTGTAGGATGTTCGCACAGTCAGGTGCTGAATGATCTGCATTGATTAGTTTCTGATAAGTCAGACATCGGTCCTGCCTGCTACTCCCCAGTAATATGTTGCAAGGAGGCAATTATGCTATCATTTACCAGAAATATACTAACACTTACTATTGTCTGTGTTTGTCTTTCAGCGTCAATAACAAAGCAGGTTTCCGCTGAAGAATTTGATGTGAATCTTATCGCTACTATTGATAACGGTCCGGCTTTGGAGTCTGTTGAATGGACGGTGTATCGCAATGGTAATGAGACATTTAAAAAGGCTCAGCGTCATCTGGCCCGTATTAAAATGCCAGCCGGAACTTACAAGGCTGTTGCCAGATTAGTGAGTGATCGTTCGGTGGTACGCAGCCGCAACTTTTTGGTCAGAAACGACACACAGGTCGTTATTCCAATGGATTAGGTTGATCTTGCCTGCGCCATCACATGGTGGCACAGGCTTTGTTATCAATGTTTATCTAATTAACCCTGATCCATCTTCCCCCAAGTATCCCGTAGGCTAATGACACGGTTAAATACTGGTTTTTCAGCGCTACTGTATTTTGAATCTTCAATGAAATAGCCTTCACGCTCGAACTGATAGCGCGTGTCCGGATCGTTTGCAAATATTCCGGCTTCGACCTTGCAGCCGTTGAGAATTTCAAGGCTGTCCGGGTTGATGCTTTCCAGGAAATCCTTGCCGCCCGCATCCGGAGCCACATCGGTAAACAAGCGATCATACAAACGTACTTCACATTCCACATTGTCATGTGCTGCTACCCAATGGATAACGCCTTTTGGTTTTACGCCATCTTCCGGATCATTACCGACGGTATTTTCAATAACCCGCGCGCGGACTTCGATAATATTACCGGCTTCATCCTTAATGGCTTCATCCGCTTCAATCACATAAGCATTACGCAGACGCACCCGCTTACCAATCACCAAGCGTTTGTACTTTTTATTGGCCTCCTCACGGAAGTCATCCTGATCAATCCAGACTTCACGCCCAAACGGTAAACTACGTTCAGCAAAATCGTCACGTTGCGGGTGACCCGCTGCGGTCATGGTCTCGGTCTTGTCTTCCGGGTAATTGGTCAGTACAACTTTGAGCGGATGCAGTACGCACATAGCGCGTGGTGCATTGGCGTTCAGGTCTTCCCGGATGGCGAATTCCAGCATACTGACATCAACAACACCTTTGACTTTGGTAACACCGGTCATTTCACAAAAATCACGAATGGCTTTAGGTGTAAAACCCCGACGGCGCATGCCGGATATGGTCGGCATGCGTGGGTCATTCCAGCCGTCAACGTGATCTTCATCAACCAGCTGTTTTAGCTTGCGCTTACTGGTGATGGTGTAATTCACATTCAGGCGTGAGAACTCGTACTGATGTGGCGTTGACGGAACCGGTACATTTTTGATAAACCAGTTATACAACGGACGATGTTCTTCAAATTCCAGTGTACACACCGAGTGGCTGACACCTTCAATGGCATCGCCCTGGCCGTGTGCATAGTCATAGGATGGATAGATGCACCACTTGTCACCGGTCTGATGATGGCTAGCTTTTTTTATCCGGTAGATCACAGGGTCACGCAAGTGCATATTAGGTGCTGCCATGTCTAGTTTGACGCGTAGTGCACAAGCACCCTCATCAAATTCACCTGCCCGCATTTTTTCAAACAGTTCAATATTCTCTTCGACAGAGCGTTCACGATAAGGACTATTTTTGCCTGCTTCAGTCAATGTGCCACGGTATTCGCGCATTTGTTCAGCATTGAGGTCACAAACATAAGCTTTGTCACTTTTAATCAGCTCAATAGCCCAGGCATGCAATTGGTCAAAGTAATCAGAGGTGAAATGAACATCACCATCCCATTGATAGCCCAGCCACTTTACATCGGCCTTGATCGACTCAACGTATTCTTCGTCTTCTTTCTCTGGATTAGTGTCGTCAAAACGCAGGTTGCATTTGCCACCAAAGGTTTGTGCTAAACCAAAATTCAGCCAGATAGATTTGGCATGACCAATATGCAGATAACCATTCGGTTCCGGCGGGAAGCGGGTGCGTATTGCATCAACTTTACCGCTAGCCAGATCTTCTTTAATTATTTTTTCTACAAAATTGAGCGGGCGTTCGTTTTCATTCATGTCGTTCACTTATCTCTGTAAACCGGAGTTATATTGTTTAGGCGGTATGCGCCGGAATCAAGCAGGGAATTAGACTACTTGTCAGGGGTAGTGTCTAGTGCTGTCTGGGTTAGAGGTGGTTTTTCAGTGCCAGCCACTGCAAAGCAATAATAGTCATGGATGAGCGGATTTTTCCGGTTTTTAGCCATTCCAATGCGGTTGCTGTTGGAACTAGCATAGTACGGATGTCTTCATGCTCATCAGCTAATCCGTGAATACCAGGTTCGACGGTTGATAAATCGACAGGTGCGTAATAGATACTAACGGTTTCGCTACAGCTACCGGCGCTGGGGTAATAATCCAGTATGAATTCGACGTCGGTGACTGTGCAGTTTGCTTCTTCTATCGCTTCCCGGCGGGCAACATCAGATTCCTCTTCGCCGTCCTCCACCATGCCTGCGACGATTTCCAGCATCCACGGGCCTTGTTTGTCAGCAATAGCCCCAATCCGGAACTGCTCAACCAGTAATAGCTGATCAGTCGCCGGATCATGTAACAAAACTGCGACTGCTCTGCCACGTTCCAAATGTTCACGCCTGACTTCACCTGTCCAACCACCGGCGTATAATTCGTGGCGTAATTTATAAATTTCCAGCTGGAAAAAGCCTTTGTACGGGATTTTTTTATCTAATATTTCAAATTTCATGAGTGCAGATCCAGAATCGGCCAGCCTTGCTTGTTTGCGATTTCCAGTAGTACCGGGTCAGGATTGACCACCACCGGATGATCAACAATATTAAGTAAGGGCAGGTCATTGTGTGAATCACTGTAAAAATAACTGTTTTCCAGCGTCTCATCACGACCTTCCAGCCATTCATTCAGGCGGGTGACTTTGCCTTCTCTGAAGGTGGGTGTGCCTTCCAGTTCGCGGCTGATATGGCCGTTAACCAGCTTTGGCTCAATCGCCAATAAGTGTTCAATGCCCAGCTCTGTGGCAATAGGGCGGGTGACAAAACTATTGGTTGCCGTAATGATGACTAAGGTGTGACCTTGTTCTTTATGGCTGGTGATGAGCTGGCGTACTTTTTCGCTAATCATCGGCAGGATGTCTTCCTGCATAAATGTACGGTGCAGAGTATTCAGGGTTTCCATAGTATTTTCGCTGAGAAATTTCAATGCAAAGCGGTTGTATTCATGGATGTCCAGCGTACCTTTTTGGTATTGACCATAGAAATAATCATTTGCCTGACGGTACTCTTCGGTATTCACCAATTCTTTTTTGACTAAAAAATTACCCCATGCATGGTCGCTATCACCATTGATCAGGGTGTGGTCCAGGTCAAATAAGGCCAATGTCATGGAAACTCCGTACGTTTAGCAGAAAAAACAAGGATTGTACGCGGTTAAAATTGCTGAATCATGAGGATTATGAAAAAATCATAGTAATTTAAATATTTGGAGAGCAATCGTGATAGATCAGGAGGGTTTCCGCGCTAACGTGGGCATCATCCTCTGTAATTGCGATGGCAAAGTATTCTGGGGTAAACGACTTGGGCAGAATTCCTGGCAATTTCCGCAAGGCGGGATTGATCAGGGAGAAACGCCGGTCGAAGCCATGTTCCGTGAATTACATGAGGAAACAGGATTACAGAAAGATCATGTTAAAATAATCGGCGAGACTAACGGTTGGTTGCGTTACCGTATACCTCATTACATGATACGCCATCGCTCTAAACCGCTATGCATCGGGCAGAAGCAACGTTGGTTTTTGTTGCAAATGCAGTGCGGCGACAGAGATGTAAATTTACAAGCTACACCAAAGCCAGAATTTGACCATTGGGAATGGGTTGATTATTGGATGCCAGCAAGAAAAGTAGTGTTCTTTAAGCGCCGTGTTTATCGTCGGGCGTTGAACGAGCTAGAGCCACTGATGACCCGGCGGGCGGGCAGATAGTCGGGGTTTTGTGCAAAACTATACCATGACGCTATGGTGTTACCGTCCAGTAACGTTTCAATCTGCTCGCGGATTGAAACGTTACTGGACAATACCCCATGACTTATTCAAAATACTGCGCCTATTCTGGCTGGTTACCAGAATATCTACATATTCTGTTTCAATTTATTTTATCCCCCGGTTTTCAGATAGAACCGAATGAGAGGTTATACCGTGACAAAATCCGAAGCGCTTTTCGAGCAGGCCCAAAAATCTATTCCCGGTGGTGTTAACTCCCCCGTGCGGGCATTCAGTGGTGTCGGCGGTATCCCTAGGTTTATTGCCCGGGCTGAAGGTGCTTATATGTTTGATGCTGATGGCAACAAGCTGATTGACTATGTCGGGTCATGGGGGCCGATGATCGCCGGTCATGCGCATCCTGAAGTGGTTGAAGTGGTACGTGAAGCAGCACTGGCGGGTTTGAGTTACGGGGCACCCACCGAAGTTGAAGTGCGCATGGCGGACAAGGTTTGTGAGATTGTGCCGTCGATGGATATGGTGCGCATGGTGAGTTCTGGCACAGAAGCCACTATGTCTGCTATTCGTTTGGCACGTGGTTTCACCGGTCGTAATTTCATTGTGAAATTTGAAGGTGGTTATCATGGCCACGGTGATTCATTGTTAGTGAAAGCTGGATCAGGCGCGTTGACTTTTGGTGAGCCAAATTCTCCGGGAGTTCCGGCTGAACTGGCAAAATATACACTGACACTGGATTTTAATAATAGTGAGCAGATCCGCGAAGTGTTTGCCGAGAAGGGCAGTGAAATCGCCTGTATTATCGTGGAACCAGTGTCCGGCAATATGAACTGTGTGCCGCCGGTACCAGGGTTTCTGGAAACCTTGCGCGAAGTCTGCGACGAAAGCGGTGCGGTACTGATTTTTGATGAAGTGATGACTGGTTTTCGGGTGGCGCTGGGTGGTGCACAAGAAGTGTATGGTGTTAAGCCGGATCTGACGACCCTGGGTAAAATTATTGGTGGTGGTATGCCGGTGGGTGCGTTTGGTGGTCGTCGTGATATTATGGAACATTTATCTCCATTGGGGCCGGTTTATCAGGCTGGAACCTTGTCAGGCAACCCGCTGGCCATGTCGGCGGGTCTGAAAATGATGGAAATCATTTCACGTGATGGTTTTTATGCTGAACTAACGGACAAAACGACCCGACTGGTTGAGGGTATGTGCGAGGCTGCTAAAGAAGCTGGTATTCCTTTTAGCAGTAATCAGGTAGGTGGTATGTTCGGGCTGTTTTTCTCTGAAGAAGAGAAGGTGACTAACTACCAGCAGGTCACGGCCTGTAATATTGAGCGCTTTAATCAGTTCTTTCATGGCATGTTAGATCGTGGGATTTATATGGCACCTTCTGCTTTTGAGGCCGGTTTTGCATCCACTGCCCATACTGATGAAGATTTAGCTGCTACACTTAAAGCGGCACGGGAAGTGTTTGCTGAGCTGGCGGGCTAAGGATAGTCTGAGGGCTTACCACTTATTATCCTACTGATATTGTAGAGTGTTCTCAGGCGTTCTTCATGGACGTCTGTTACTGTGAAAGTCGTAGACTTTTATGCTTGCGGGTGAAATTTTTAATGCCCGTTGTTGTGTTTTATATTTCTTAAAATAATGCTAGCTAGCTGTGAGTGACAGGGAATGTTTCGACTGGTCTTTTTTATTATTATCTCGTTCGGGGGGCTATTCGTGCTTCCTGCCCATTCTGCCACGGTGTCCAGTAATTTGTACGCAGCGGCTGAGAAGTCTATCTACCAGATTCAGGTGGTCAATCGTAAAACCAGTAATAAAAGCACGATTGGTTCCGGTTTTCTGATTGAGCGGGAAGATATTCTCGCGACCAACTACCATGTGGTCAGTGATTATGTGAATGATCCGGGTAATTTTCGCCTGGAGTACTTATCGACCTCCGGTGCGACCGGTGAACTGGAATTACTCGGTGTGGATGTGCTGCACGATCTTGCGGTGCTTAGGGCCAATGTCGGTTTAGGCAAGCCCTTAGAAACCGATATTGTGCCTGCAAAAGGCGCGGGCTTATATTCCTTGGGCAATCCGTTGGATCTGGGTTTTTCAATCGTTACCGGCACCAATAACGGTATTCTGAGCAATAGCGAAGAGAATAATATCCACTTCTCCGGCAGCCTGAACCCGGGCATGAGTGGCGGGCCGACCTTAAATGAAGCGGGTAAAGTCATTGGTATTAATGTGGCGACGGCAGGCGATGATGTCAGTTTCTTAGTTTCAGCACAGTACCTTGATATTCTATTGGAGCGCATTAAGCTACGCAGTTTTAAACCCTCTGATGATTTTCGCAATGATATTACCAATCAGCTCAGTACAAAAAGTATCGAGATGCTGGGTGGGCTGCTGGATAATGAGTGGGAAGGTATTGTCATGGGCCGTTATATCGTGCCTGCTGAGATGGGTGACTCTGTGACTTGCTGGGATGGTAGTGATGAGCCTGAGGATCGTGGTTTGGTCGCTGTGACGGCGGCTAATTGCTCAAATGACCTGAAGATTTATCTGAATAAAAAGCTTAGCGTCGGCAGTGTGCAGTACCAATATGCATGGTATGAAACGGAGCAAATGATTCCGCCGCGTTTCTACCGCAATTATGAGTTGAATAATAACGCCGGATTGCGCATCAGGTCGGATGATAACAGTGTGACGGCGTTTAATTGCAAAACACGGTTTGTCGATATATCCAGTAAGGATTTCAAAATGACGGTATGTCGTCGTGATTACCGGCAGTATCACGGTCTGAGTGATGTACTGGTGACCGGGGCGATGGTTGGAGAACAAAAGCGCGGTATGTTGTTTGATTTGTATATGAGTGGTTCTGATTTTTCCAGCGCGATTCGCTTGCTGGAACGTATGCTGGGGTCTTTCAAATGGCACAAATAGAACGTCCTGCAGAGTTGATTCTGGAAAT
>CALHAO010000200.1 GCA_937931765.1 uncultured Thiotrichaceae bacterium | reverse complement strand
CAACCGGCAATCCTCGCAGTGCTGTATAAAGGCGTGTTAACGCAGCACGAGCCGCATCGAGTGGCTCCTGACTGTAATTCAGTGGGCTACGATAATGACTGTTGAGGATGAAATAGCGAACTTCTTCCGGTCGATAGTCTTTCAGTACCTGACGAATGGTGGAGAAGTTATTCAGTGACTTAGACATTTTCTCGTCATTGATACGGATGAAGCCATTATGCATCCAGTAATTCACTGTCTGGTGTCCGATGCAGGCTTCACTTTGTGCTATCTCATTTTCATGGTGTGGAAACTGTAAATCGTGGCCGCCGCCATGAATATCAAACCGGTCGCCCAGAATTTTCTGTGCCATCGCTGAGCATTCGATATGCCAGCCAGGTCGTCCGCGTCCCCATGGCGAATCCCAAGCCGGTTCTTCGGGTTTGGTTGCCTTCCACAAGACAAAGTCGAGCGGATCTTTTTTTACCTGATCCACTGCAATACGTTCACCAGCACGCAGGTCTTCCAGTTTCCGGCCAGATAATTTGCCGTAACCCTCAAATTTAGCCACGGAGTAATACACGTCATTATTACTGCCGACGTAAGCGTACCCTTTTTCAATCAGCTGACTAATCATGTCGAGCATTTCAGGGATATTACCAGTGGCGCGTGGCTCGACGGTGGGCTTAAGAATACCCAACGCTGCCTCGTCTTCATGCATTGCCGCAATAAACCGCTCAGTCAGTTCAGTAAACGGCTTATTATTCTCATTGGCGCGTTTGATGATTTTGTCGTCTATGTCAGTGATATTACGCACATAAGTCACTTCATAGCCCGCTGTCTGTAGATAGCGGTAAACCATATCAAAAACAACCATTACCCGCGCATGGCCCAGATGGCAATAGTCATACACAGTCATGCCGCACACATACAGGCGGATTTTATTCGGTTCGATGGGTACAAACTCTTCTTTACGATTGTGCAAACTATTGTAGATCTGAAGCATAATTACTCTTTATATTACTGTTGCGGCTAAATGCAGCCGGTTCTGTGAAAGTCGCAGACTTTCATGCTCGGGGGAGTGAAACCTTTTCATGTATGCTACTGTGAAAGCAGGTCAGTTGACCAGTTTACTAAGAATGGTAGCGCCATGTGAAAGTGTTTTGTGTACCGGACAACGTTCAGCAATGTCCATCAGGCGTTTGCGTTGCTCAGCGTCAAGGTCGCCGACCAGTTGTATATCACGTTCAAACACACTTTCTTTATTACCATCGCGGCTATGGCGAATGGTGACAATAGCATTTTCCAGCGGCCATTCCTTACGGTTTGCATACATGCGTAAGGTAATTGAGGTGCAGGATGCTAACGCTGATTTCAGCAGTTCATAAGGTGTAGCACCGAGATCCTGACCCCCTAAAGGAATTGGTTCATCCGCAATTAGTATATGGGAGCCAGCTGTAATATCACAGGTATAGCCGTCCTTAGCTCTCAAGCTTGAAACGACGGTGTGCGGGTCTTTAGTTTTTGAGTTCATAATCCCTCCGGTCTTTGTCTAAGTATTGTTGCATGGTAGCGGAAACAATACATGCCTGCTAGGGTCTTAAACTGATCTTACTGTAGAAGCCGAAACTTCTATGCTTACTGTGAAAGTTGTAGACTTTCATGCTTGTGGGGTGAAATTTTTCATGCCCGTTACTGAGTGGAAATAATTCATGCCTATGAATCTTAAAAGATTGTTATTGTGGAAGTCGGGTACTTCCATGCTTGGAGGCAAAATCTTTTCATGTACGTTACAGGGAATGCTTCTGTGGTGTTGCCTGGGTATTTCTGCTTGTAGTGTGGCCGGGTTTCCGAATGGCAATAAAAATGACACAGTACCGCCAACGCTGGGCCAGCGTTTGTTTTTAACAGCGGGTGATGGTGTTGAACTGCCGGTTTATCGCTGGATCGCTGAAAAAAAGCCAGCAACAGCTAATCTGATCCTGTTGCATGGATTCAATGAATACTCTGGAGCTTTCGATGAAGTGGCAGGGGAATTCGCCCGGCAGGGAATTAATGTCTGGGCTTATGATCAACGTGGTTTCGGGCGGTCGTCCCACCGGGGTTTATGGGCGGGTACGCAACGTATGGCACAGGATGCACGGGAAATGGCGGCACTTATCCGTAAACAGGAGCCTGATTTACCACTGACGTTGTTGGGCATGTCGATGGGGGGCGCGGTGACATTGGTGGCGGTGAGTGAAAAGGCGAATATTGATGCTGCTGTTTTGGTCGCGCCAGCCGTTTGGACGCGGGATACCCAGCCGTTTTATCAGCGTTGGGCCTTGGATATTGCTAAGACCATTGCGCCTTCCTGGTCGCCTACCGGGGAAGGTCTGAAAATTAAGCCTTCGGATAATGTGCCGATGTTGCGGCGTATCTGGAAAAGTCCGTGGATGATCCGTAAGTCGCGCATGGACACGGTGGCGGGGTTGGTTGGGTTAATGGATGATGCTTATAACGCTGCTCCGGCTGTGAAAGTGCCATCACTATTACTGTATGGGGATAAGGATGAGTTGGTGCCGGAGAAACCGGTTAAGTTGCTGTGGGAGCGGTTACCTAAGCACGGTAATACGCGCCAGATCCGTTATAAAAATGGTTTCCACATGCTGATGCGTGATTTACAGGGTAAGAAGGTGATTACGGGTATTGTTGGGTGGATGCCGAAGAAGCTTGGCTTTGTCTCGGCCCAGCCTTAGGGCAATACAGATACCCCGTGTTTAAGCGTGAAGGTCTGGGTGGATAAGCTTTCGGCCTGCGGAACTCGTTGCACTCAGACAGTCCTCAGCCTACAGCTTGTCCATCCAGACCTTCCCTTAGTACTGCACTACGTCAAACTCGATGCCCTGTACGTGAAAGTAAAAACGTCGGCCTGGTGGGTTTTCATTTTCATCGGTGATGATTAGACCGGCATTCACTACTCTTGTCCGCACCTCATCAAGGTCTTCAACCAGTACGCCAATGTGATTCATGGCGCGATCTGACTGATAGGGAGGTATAGGTTCGCCGGTCAGTTTCGCCGGTGTGTAGAGCGCGAGGTATGAGTGTTCGCCACCGACGTGTACGGTATAGCCATTATCCAGTGATTCACCTTCCCAGCGCACTTTCCAGTCAAATAACTGTGTGAGTGCTTGTGCGAGTTCACGGGGCTTTGCTACGGTAATGTTTAAGTGTTCGAGGATTCCTGCTTTCATGATGCTTCTCCGTTTGACAAGTTGATGGTTAAAGCATAAAACCTCAAGTTAACTTTAGGTCAAGGGGTTTTTATGGCATATCGCGGAAATGAGTTTATCGCTATCGGGCAGTTAGCTAAACGTACCGGTGTAGCGGTGTCAGCTTTACGGTTTTATGAGGAGAAGGGGCTGGTTAAAGCCAGCCGTAGCCAGAGTGGTCATCGGCAATTTAAACGTTCGGATATTCGGCGAATTTCATTTATCCTGGCGACTCAGCGGTTGGGTTTCACTTTACCAGAAATACGTGAACAACTGGCTACCCTGCCGGAATCAAGGACGCCTACCAAGGCGGATTGGGCGCGGTTGGGTAAGCAGTTTAAGGGCGAGATTGAAGGGCGTATCGCTGCGTTGGAGAAATTACGCGATACGCTGGATTCTTGTATTGGTTGTGGGTGTTTGTCTTTGCAGAAGTGCCGTTTGTACAATCCGGATGATGAAGTGGCTGATTTGGGGCCGGGTGCACGGTATTTGTTGGGTGACAGTCCGCAAGGAGAAGTCCCTGAGCAATGAAATGAGGTGTCTTGCCTTTGCCGGGGTCGTCAACAGAAAACTGTTTTTAGTATGACAGGGAAGTCCGTTTTATTTTTGGTGGGGCTTCTTTGCTTCCTCAGCATCAATAGCACCGCCTGATTGCCATCCACGGAAGATTTGCAGACGGATACCACGCTTAATACCGGCATCAACACCAATTTTATAAAATAAATAACTAGGCACGCCGATCAGTGCCAAACCAATGAAAAAATTGATGGTTAAGTCCAACGTTATTCTCCTATCTCGTTCTTCTTATTTACTATAGAGTCATTTTTGATGCTATATCAAGTGATTCAATACAAATGGGTATGTTTGGCAGATTGTTTGAGAATTAATTCAGCAAATGACTTCGAAGTGGTCATAATCTATGCACTATTTATTGGG
>CALHAO010000199.1 GCA_937931765.1 uncultured Thiotrichaceae bacterium | reverse complement strand
GTCATTAACAAAAGGTAGGTGGCCATTTAACATTTGATAGACAATGACTGCTACTGAGAAGCAATCATCATAATCAGTGGGAGGTTTTCCTAAAGCAACTTCAGGGCTGAGGTAACTTGAGTGTAGCGTAGGTCTATTTAGTTCTTTGCCATGGCCACTCTGTGAAACTATGTTGAGTGTAATAGCAATTGGTGAGTTGAGTAAGGTGCAATGACCACTTTCAGTTTCATAATAAATAGCTCCGGGCTCCAGATAACCAAACTCCTTTTTCAGGGGCGATTGGCGGACTGCTTTTATGATGTGCTCCGCAGTGTTTAAAGTATCCGGAACGGGGTAGCCAAAACGGCCAGTCTGATTTATATAGCTATGTAACGGAGTACCCTTTAAATTGGGTAAGCTAAACCAGTATTGTCCGTTTTCTGAACCGTGTTCATCAATGTGAGGAGTTACAGCCGGGTCAGTGAACTCATCCAATACCCTTGGTAACGCAGTAGTAAAGCCATTGATTTGTTCAAGGCTCGGGTTGACGATTCCGATAACTACTCTGGATGCTGATTGATCAGCTTCCAGAGTACGTGTATCAGTAGCATGATAAAACGTCGCTAACGCAGTGCTGGCGATAACTTCAAACAATACGTAACGATTGTTTGCCAGTAATATTGTTTGCCCGTTTGGATGTTTCTGACTTAAAGTCAGACTGTTTTGCGTTACCATTTATTCTTCATCAATACCCCCGAAGGCATCGATTATGCCGCATCTAATGCCTTTTTGTCAGTGCCATAACTATAATAATCGTAGTTATAATTGTATCCGTAACCACTACCTTGCTTAGTTTTTGCTGCAATAGTACCGATTACATTAGACCTTGCATGGCGAAGCCGTTTTAGCGCACCGGAGACGGCTTGTTTCTTTGACTCATTCATCGCCACACTCATTATCGTGGCATCAGCACGGCTGGAAATGATTAATGCATCAGCCAAGCCAAGGACTGGTGGCATATCCATAATTATCATATCAAAAGTATCAGTTTTTGCCATGCTCAATAATTGATCAAGACGTTCGCTTGCCAATAATTCAACCGGATTAGGTGACATAGGGCCTGCTGTTATGACATAGACGTCTGGAATCTGACAGCTTTGGGTCACTGATTCAATATGATCCTGCCCTGTCAGATAGTTGGTTAAGCCTTTGGTATTATCTAATTGCAGGCGTTTGTGTATGGAAGGGTTCCTAAGATCTGTGTCCACCAGCAATACTGTTTTCCCCGCCTGGGCAAAAACAGTGGCTATATTGACAGCACTGGTGGATTTTCCTTCAGCAGCAGCAGCACTGGTAATAGCTAAAACACCTGGGGAGCCTTGCTGAGTCGAAAACATCAGGTTGGTGCGCAATGATCGGTACGCCTCCGCAAATGCTGAACGGGGTTCGCTTTGTGTCATCATTGCTAGCTTAAGAGGTTCTTTCTGCTTGGATTTAGGGATAATACCTAATAAGGGTAATTTAATCAGGTGATCAAGTTCTTCAGTGCTTTTAATGCGATCATCCATAAATTCCAGTAAAAAGGCCAATACCAAGCCAAGGAAGGTACCCAGTACTGCTCCAAGCATCAGGTTCAGTCTCAGGTTTGGTTTATGTACTTTGAATGGAACAACGGCAGCATCAACGACTGAAATATTGTTGCTACCAATACCACCGGCAACACCGATTTCCTTCTGACGATTCAGCAGACCTTCGTAAATGTTGCGATTACTTTCTACTTCGCGTTTCAATTCGCCCAAGCCAATATTTTTATCGCGCAAGGTGACTAATTCGACTTTCTGTTTCTCAAGTTCTTCACGCAAAGCACTTTCACGATCCTGTGCCGCCGCAAATTTAGCTTTTAGGTCAGCGGCAACAGTGGTATTTATATTATTCGATTCTTTGCCGATCTGAACTTTTAACTCCTTAATGCGTTGTTGCAGGCTGGTACGGGCATCGTTATCAGAAGCACGGGTTTCTCTGCCAATTTCAAGGGTAAGCTGGTCAATTTGTTTTTTGAGGTAAGCACGGGTGCCTGATCCGACAGTTTGAGTTTCGCGAGCTATACTTCCTCTAAGTTGATCAATCTGTTTTTTGAGGTAAGCGCGGGTACCAGAACCTACTGTTTGAGTTTCACGTGCGATGTCTGCCTGAAGTTGTTTGATTTGCTGATTAAGTGTTGTCCGCGTGTTCTGGCTCAGCGCACGGGTTTCCTGATTGATTTCCTGTTTCAGTTGATTGATTTGTTGTGTCAGGTTGCTGCGCTGCGATTGGTTTTCCCGGTTTATTTGTTGTCTGAGTTCATTGATTTTTTGTCTGAGCTGTACCATTAATGGATAAGCCGGTTTGTAGACCTGTAATTTTTCCTGGTACTGGCTTTCCAGATTAGCCATTTGTTGTGTCAGGTTTTGAGTTGTCGAATTCTGGACAGTATTATTGCCACTGCCGCCTTGTAGTTGTGTCTGCAATTGAGCAAGGCGTTGCTTCATCGTCTGAATCGCAGGGTTGTTAAAAGAGCCGGAAGAACTGATTTCACCTTTGTACTGGCTTTGTAACTGTGCCAACTGTTGTTTCATTGAGCGAATGACGGGATTATCAAGAGCGCGTGAAGACGTGATTTCTGCCTGATACTGGCTTTGTAACTGTGCCAGTTGCCCCGTCATTGAACGAATAACCGGGTTGTTTATTGCTCGTGATGAGGTGATTTCAGCTTGGTATTCACTTTGCAATTGAGCAAGGCGTTGTTTCAAGGTGCGAATATTGCCATCTTCAAAAGAACTGGATGATTGTAAGCGTGCCTTATACTGACTTTCTAGTTCAGCCAAATCTTTCTTCATTGATTGGATGGCTGAGTTTTCCAACGCAGTTGATGCGCCACCTGACTTGCTGACTTTAGTAAACTCACTTTCTGCTTTAATTCGGTCACTCTCAGCTGCAGTGAGCGCTTCACTCAGTCCTCTCAGTTTTTGGGAGGTTAGTGATTCTTTGTCATCAGTCGTGATAATGCCACGCTCTTTGGCGTAGGTATTCAGTAGCGTCTCTGATTCTAATAAACGTGACTTTGCGGTTACCAGTTCTTCCGTGAGAAATTTTTCTGCATAGGTTGCCGCATCACGTCGTCTTTCCAAGTTTACTTCAACGAAGTTGTCGACAACAGTATTAGCGATGGTGGCTGCCCGTTCCGGGTTGGTATCCTCATAATGAACAGTAACAATCTGTGAGTTTTTTACTGGTTGAATACTTAGATTAGTCAGTAATTTATCAGCTAACGGTCGCTCTCCCATTAACTGTTTGGGGTCAGTCGTCTCAACGGTTTCGGTTGATTCGCCTTCACTGGTTTCAGCGGCTGCGGTAAAGGTAAATAATGAGCGCAAATTATCCAGTGCATCAGCAAAGAAAGGTTTCGCTAGTTGCTCATCTTGGAATTGCGACTCAATGCCCAGTTCATCAATGGTTCTTTCCGCCAGCATCCGGCTTTGCAATAACTCGTATTGCGTTTGGTAAAAGTCCTTGGTGTTAAGGCTCTGGGTGCTGGAGTCAACATCGTATTCTAGTACCTGTGCTTGGTCAGGATTAATCTGCAGTGTCGCACTGGCACGATAAGTTGGCTTCATCATTAGGGTAACAATTAGCGAAACCATGAACACCAGAAAAGCAATGCTTAGAATCAGCCATTT
>CALHAO010000198.1 GCA_937931765.1 uncultured Thiotrichaceae bacterium | reverse complement strand
GGTTCCGGCACGTCATTATGGACACGTGGTGTCGATATGGTGGAAGCTTCGAATATTCTCGGTGTTGATGTCATGGTCGGCCACTGGGAATTCACTTACCCTGAAGAAGAATTACTCAGCAATGTCTCACTATTTAAAGGTGACTTCATCGGCCAGAACGTGCGAGTGAAAGAAGATGCGCTGTTCGGTGATGAATACACCGATATGGTGGAAAAATACGATGGTAACGGTCTGTATGACGAAGATAGCGGTCATGCCTTCCAGCCTTATGTCATCAAGGAAGTGAATGGTAAGCGTATTGCGGTGATTGGCCAGGCTTTCCCACGTACTGCGAACGCTAACCCACCGGAGTTTTTCCCGGACTGGTCATTTGGCCTACGTGAAGATGATATGCGTGATCTGGTGAAGAAGATTCGCGCTGAAGATAAGCCGGATGCTGTGGTGCTGGTATCGCACAATGGGATGGATGTCGATATTAAAATGGCGGAACAGGTACCGGGCATGGATGCGGTATTTGGCGGTCATACACACGATGGTATACCGCAGCCGGTTAAGGTGAAAGATACCGAAGGTGGTACTTGTTTGGTGACAAACGCCGGTTCTAACGGTAAGTATATTGGGGTGATGGACTTTGGCTTTGACGAAGGCAAGGTAAAAGAAATCAACTATAAGATGCTGCCCGTGTTTGAAAATATGCTACCTGCCGATAAGGAAATGGAAGCTTATCTGACCCAGATGCGTAGCACTAAATACGATGAGAAAATAATTGAGAGCCGCGCTGAAGACCGTCATTTCAATAAAGATCGCGTGGGTAAAACTTACGATGAAATTCTTACTGAAAAACTAGCGATTGCCGACCGTACCTTGTATCGCCGTGGTAACTTTATGGGCACTTGGGATCAGGTCTTGTGTAATGCGTTACGTGATGAATACGATGCGGATATTGCGATGTCTGCCGGTGTGCGCTGGGGCACCACTACACCTAAGGGTGAGTGGATCACTATGGAAGATGTGATGACGCAGTGCTCTATGACTTATGGTGAAACTTATGCCAATGAAATGACCGGTGAAGCATTATTGAATGTGCTGGAACAGGTGGCGGATAACTTGTTTGATCCTGATCCTTACCTGCAATCTGGTGGTGATATGGTGCGTGTAGGTGGTATGGATTACACCATTGAGCCAGGTAATAAGTTATATGAACGCATTACCGAAGCACGTTTGGATAATGGTGATCTGATTGACCCGAAGAAGACCTACAAAGTAGCAGGCTGGGCGGTGGTTAACCGCACACCGGAAGGCCGTATGATGTGGGATGTGGTGCGTGATTATCTACTGAAGAATAAGGGTGATGATGATGTGCTGAAACTGGCCAAGATCAATGATCCAAAGTTAATTGGTGTATCTGACAATCCAGGCATTGCGGATTATCAGGGTGAGTTAGGCTAAATTACCGTTAGCCAAACCATAAAAAGCCAGCTATCCGATTAATCGGGTAGCTGGCTTTTTCATAAGAGCCTCACTGAAACTCAAAACCGGGCTTCAACCCTTTATCAGTCGCTCAAGCCTGCTCTCCAACCCTGTGGTATTAATTGCATTACAATCACCCCGCTGAAAGCCATGCACAGTAGGATCTGAACAAGCTTTACAATCATTAGGATATGTCATTTTCTCCGTAGAGGGACAAGGCGTCGTTATACACCGCACACCTGTATCCCGCACAGCACATACCGGCTGATAAACCTCGTAACAAATTTCCGGACGTGGCGTATTACATTGCACAAGCGATGCACCTACATCAGCCATCGGTTTACTTTGTGGTGGCTGTTCCGTTGCCCCCAGATTCACGCAGGCGGATATCACGCCTATAAACAGCAGTGCGCCCCCTGCTTTCACTAACATTTGTACCGTTTTCATTTACTCACCTCGCAATACTATTATATCTATCATGTCTGTTGCAGCCACCCCGTGGAACACGTAATCTAATGCTACCTATCATTAACAGGAGTTGCCATGAATCCGGAGCATGCCCGTTTTAATATGGTTGAACAGCAGATTCGGCCATGGGATGTACTTAATGAGACAGTGTTGGATACCTTCAGGTTTCTTCCCAGAGAAAAATTTGTGCTGCCAAAGTGGAAAAACCTCGCTTTCGCTGATATTGAGATACCCATCGGCAAGGGTGAAAGCATGATGCACCCGCGTGTTGAGGCACGCATGTTACAGGAACTGGCTATTCAGCCAACCGATCATTGTCTCGAAATTGGTACAGGCAGTGGTTTTATAACGGCCTGTTTAGCGCATCTGGGCCAACATGTCGATAGTGTCGAATTGCGTAACGAATTCTCCCACCTGGCTGAAGCACGACTGAATAGCATAGAGGTCACCAACTTCGACCTATACAATGATGATGCAAGTCGGGGCTGGCAAGGTAATTCTGATAAACAGTACGATGCCATCGCTGTAACCGGCTCGATTCCGGAATATATCACTGTGTTTGAAGAGCGCCTGAACATTGGCGGACGCCTGTTTATTATCAGCGGAAAACCACCGGCTATGCATGCTTTATTGGTAACCCGTGACGCTGAAAATGAATATTCACGTACCGCTGTTTTTGAAACCTCACTAAAACCTTTATTAGGCAGTGAGATGATTGAGTCGTTTGAATTTTAATGCAAACCAAAACCCCAGAAGAAATAGATACACTCCTCCGCAATTCACCACCACACAGCCTGCAATTAGCTGATGTGAGAGAACCTTGGGAGTATGACATTGTCCATATAGAAGGATCGCTGTTAATCCCGCTATCACAATTACAACAAGCGATAGAGAAGCTGGATGCAAAGATTCCGGTCGCCGTTATTTGTCATCATGGCATTCGCAGTGCCCATGCCTGTTATTTTCTTGAAAAATCAGGTTTCGACACCATAAACGTCAGTGGCGGCATTGATTTGTGGGCAAGAACACTCGATCCGGACATGGCCGTTTACTAAGGTTTTTCTTAATAAATGGTTATGTTGTTATAATGAAAGCAACATGACAAAAATCAGCAGTTGTCGGGTGTTACACAGGGAACACACTTTACAGAATGGATGGATACAATAAGTATGAAAAAGACACTATCGCTTGCATTACTGACAGCACTCATATTAGGCACTACAAATCTGCAGGCAGAAAGCCTTTTTCAAGCCTATCAGGATGCTAAAGCCAATGATGCGCAATTAAAAGCTCAGGAAACCGGATTTCTTGCGACATTGGAAAATAAAACACAGGCCTTATCGCAGAAAAAGCCACAGCTTAATATTTCTGGTAGCTCCAGCCTTAGCCGCAACATCAGTATTGATGACTCAACATCCAGATCATCATTAAATGGCAGCTACACACTGAACCTTAGTAAGTCACTGTATAACAAAAATATTGACGCACAGATTGATCAGGTAGACGCATCTATTCTGCAAGCTAAATTGCAACTGGAAGAACAACGCCAGGCACTCATTCTGCGGGTAGCCCAACCTTATTTCAATTACCTGAATGCCATAGAAACCCTGCGCTTTGCAACCACAGAAAAAAAAGCGGTGCAACGTCAGCTGGAACAAGTGAAGGTGTTTTTTGAAGTGGGACAATCGCCTATCACCGATCTGAAGGAAGCAGAGTCGCGTTATAACTTAACCGTTGCCAGTGAAGTAGCCGCACAACAGGGCATTATTGATGCCCGCGAAAATCTACGGGTAATGACCCGTAAGGGCTATAATGCACTGAAAGGCCCGGCGGCCAACCTACCCTTGCAAATCCCGGCACCGGGTAATATTAATAGTTGGGTGTCACTGGCTAAGCAAAACAGCAAGTCACTGCTCACCGCTAAACAAGCCATTGAAGTGGCCCGCCAGAATATCGAGGTGCAGCGCTCAAACCGCAAACCAGTTGTCAATATATATGCCCGCCACACCGGCAGCTTGGCCATAACTAACTCACCTATTGATCCGGTCATAACGGGTGCTAGTGTGGGTGTTGAAGCCAGCATGCCACTTTATCAGGGTGGTGCTATCAGCTCCCGTGTCAGACAAGCGCAGCATCAATTCCGTCAGGCGCAACAAAATTATCAGTATCAGGAACGCCTGATTGAATCACAGGTGCGCAGTGCCTATCTAAGCATCCAGTCCGGTATCAGCCAAATTAAAGCACAACAACGCGCATTAGTTTCTGCACAAACAGCTGCTTCAGCCACCAAAACCGGTTTTGAAGTCGGCACACGTACTGCAGTCGATGTTCTCACTACTTTACGCGATGTATTTTCAGCACGCAGGAGTGTCAGCTCAGCCCGCAACGCTTTTCTGCTGAGCACGCTGAACCTGCGGCAGGCAGCCGGAACTCTGTCAGAAAAAGACCTGCAAACACTCAGTAATCAGATGACACAGCCATTAGGTCAAACCAGACAAGCCCCGGTAAAGCTAACCCGTGCGCAACAATTACAAGCTCAGAAAAGACAACAGCTACAACGCCAACAGGCTCAGTTAAAAGTCCAACGGCAACAGCACGCACAACGACAAGCTCAATTGCAAGCTCAAAGACAGCAACAGCAGGCTCAACAAGCAGCCAGAAAGTCGCAAGCGCAAGCACCACAACCTGTTGCACAAAAACCAGGTTCTGATGTTTTCAGAGTGACTAATCAGGAAGATGTTATCTTTACAACGCAGTAGCCGGGGTAACAACAGATGAGTTGCTGCTGATTAATCTTCAGCAACTCATCTGTCTATTCGATCCATTATCTTAAAAAATAATCACTTGCGCTTAAACCAACACAAACCTAATAGCCCCAACATACCTAATAAACCAACCGGAAAACTCCCGCCACCACCGCCCTTAACTGGTACGGTAATAACTACCTGCTTACTATGCGACAAGCCAACGTCGTCAGTAACAGTTAGCTGAAATACCAACTGCCTGTCGGAGCGAACAGCAGCTGGAGTGCTGAATGTTGCCTTGGCCTTATCTGAGCCAGTCAATACCACATCCGGGCCAGAAACCTGTTCCCACTGGTAACGGGTAATCTTGCCGCCATAGACATCATCAGAACTACTACTACCATCCAACGTCACTTTGGTTGTTGCAGCCGCATTACGATTACTGCCAGTTTTCGCCACGGGTGCTGTTGATACGGACTTAACCGCCTGAAAAGCATCCAGCAGCCCGGC